>CAVEND010000010.1:0-12277 GCA_963616865.1 Faecalibacterium prausnitzii
CTCGTCAGGCGCGGGTCGTTCCCCACGAGCGTGGCGATGGCGAGCGCCCGCTCCGGCGTCTCGTCCATGAGGACGCCCACCGGCTTCCACGGATCGCCGACGTTCATCCGCCACTCCTTCACGATCTTGCCGTCCCAACCCTCCAAACGGTGCCACGGGTCGTCCATGAGACCCGCCTCGATGACCTGGAACGCCGCCGCGTATTCCTCGAACGTCATGAGGTTCATGAGGAGGTCGCGCTGGAACTCGATGGGGAGCGTCGCCGCAATCGCCGCGATCTTCTCCTCGTATTTGACGAGCGCGGGCTGGCTCTCGTGGAGGTTCTCGCGGTCGCGCCCCTTGTTGCCGATCAGCGACGCCTCGCGGTTGTGGAGGACGTTGTGCGCCCCCTCGCAAAACGCCTTCATCTTGAAGTTGCCGCCGCCCATCCCGGCGAAAAGCCCCGCGTGGACTTGCTCCGAGAGGATGCCGGACCGCGAGAAGCGGATGAGCTCGCCCACGCCCGCGATGCCGCGAATCTGCTTCTCCACCCTGTCGCGGATCGCCGTCGTGCCGTGCTCGACAACGAGCTCAACCCCGCCCTTGTAGAAGCCCGTCCTCATCAAGAGGTGCGCGAGGCCGCAGCGGAACTGAAACTCCTTCAGGTTGTCGCGGGTCCCGTCCGCCCGCTCGAAGCGCGGCTTCATGCAGCTCATCGCCTTGAAGCCGCTCGCGATGTCGTAGCCCGCGAACTCCAAGGGCTGGCACACGCGCCCCGACGGTAGCCGGATGTCGATGTTGTGCCACACGTCGTCGAACTCGAACTTCTCGCCCACGTGAAGCCCAACCCGCGTCGTCAAGACCGTGCGCACGAACTGACGCGCCGCCGCCATGCCGTGGCGGTTCGCGACGATGGAGAATTGGTAGTCGGGGTTGCGCTTCGCCGCCGCCTGAAGGTTCGCGTAGGTCGCGCCCTTCGGCGTCCAGTCCCATTGGTCGGGACACACCGCCGGGACGCTCTCGCCGCGATGCTCCTCCGCCCACACCTGACGCCACGTCTTGCCGAGGATCGGCAGCACCGCCCCGGAGCGGAACGTCGACATCATCGCCCGGTAGCCGCCGCGAGACGTGTTCTTGTCGTTCTCGATGAAATACATGTAGGCGCCGAGCCAGTCGTTCTTCGGCGAGTAGACCCGCGCCTTGCGGCGGTCGACGAGCGAGGCGAGCCCGCCGTTGCGCTCCGCCGGCTTCATGTAGGCGTAGAACTTCCGCCGGATCGTCCCGTAGGGGATCGCCATGCGCTCGCCGATGGCCGCCATCATCCTCACCCGCTCGTTCTTCGGCGCGGACGCGATGGAGAGGAACATCGATCTCCAGTCCACCGCCCTCCGCGTCTCCCCAAGCGTCGTCGATACACTCGTTTCCATTGTCTTTGAAAGCCCTTGAAAGACCCTTTACCTCGTCTTATACCACGCCATGAAGGAAACGATGTCATACCGCCAGCGCGGCTGAACCTTCGTCCCCATGTTCTCGGCGCGAACCGCGCCCTCGTCGCGGAGCGCGGTGATCGACTGCGGGCACAGCCCCGTCACCTGCGTGATCCAGTAAGCCTTGACCGTGTAGTTCGCGCTCGCGTGGAGGATGAGCTGGTCCGCGACGTCGCGGAGCCTCGCGTCGTCCCCGATGATCGCCGCGAGCCGCTGCTCGCTTATCAAGTCGCGCTGCACCATGCCGAGCCTCCCTTCCTCACTTCGCCGCCGGTAGGGTCGCGCGTCCCGCGTGACCGCCCTGCGCCGTCCAGTCCACGACGACGAGACGCGCCCGCTTGCGCGGCCCGATGGCGGACCGCCCCCACTTGAGGTAGTCGTAGACCGACTGCCTCGCGACGCCAAGCCCCTTCGCCGCCTCGGCGATGCCGAGGTAGCGGTTCGGGGCGATCCGCGTCACCGTGAACTTCTTGACTTCACGCACCATTTTCACTTCTCCTGTTTGCCCTTGCCGCGCTTCTTGCCGCCGTGCCTCTTGCTCGACCTCTTCAAGTGCCGCCGCAAGGCCGAGACCGCGACATGTTCGAGCGTCGCCGGCCCCACCGTGCCGCCGCGAATCGTGAAGAGGAGGTCGTCGTCGCGCCACACGCTCGCGCACCGCGCCACGCGGTCGACGCGGATGCGGTAGACCTGACTGACAAAGCCGTTCGTGGGCGGGTTCTTGCGCCGCCCGATGAACTCGACGAACGGCCCGCCCGCGAACCGCGCCAGGCGCACCCCCGGCGCGACCTCCAAATACTTCGCGAACCCCGTCAGCTCGCCGTCCGTCGCCGCGCCGTCCTTCGCTTCCGTCGCCTCGCCGTCGGTAGGGCGCGACGTCCTCGCCTCGCCGTCCTTCGCCGCGCCGTCCTTCCCCCCGCCGAAGTCGCACGGCACCACCGACGCGCACGCGGCGGCGATGTCGCCGATGGCCTGTTTCTTCACCTCCGTCAAGTCCGCGCAAAGTGCCGCGCTCGCGAGGTGGACGATCTCCGAGAGGATGTCGTTGTGCGTCATCATCACCGCACCTCCTTCCTCGCGGCTTGAGCCGACGCGGCGAACTCCGCCTTGGCGAACGCCATCGCCGTCGCGTGGTCGAGATCCCACCGCCCCTCCAAGTAGGCGGCGCGTTCCCTCACCGGCGACGTCTTCGCGTTCCAGACCATCCACGCGAGCGCGGCGAGCGCCAGGACGAGCAGCGCGGCCATGACCCAATTCGCGATCACCTCCGCGCGCTTCTCCAGCCTCTGCCGCTCCCGCCACCAAGCCTCGCATTCGTTGCGGTAGGCTTCCGCTTGACTGATTTCGTGTTCCATTTTCCGTTCTCCTTTCAAATTAAGCATTCGCCCGCTTCGCGAGCCGCTTCTCCAAGTCCTTCAAAACGCCCACCATGATGACCGCGATGCGCGGCTCCAAGACATCGATCGAATCGCGCAGCGTCGCGCATTCGAGGCTGTTCTTGATCTCCGCCCAAATCCGCGCCGCCTCCACTTCCGGCGGGTCCTTCTTGAACTCGAACTTCGCCGCGCCCTTCGGACGCCCAACCTTCTTCGCCGCCTTCCCGCAGAACTCGAACCACAGCTGCTCCAGCTTCCGCCGCGAGTCCGCCGCCTCGAACAAGGCGTCCCGCCGCTCGACGAACGACGCGTCAATGTCGATGATCTCCTGCGTCGTCGGCTCAACCACCTCGTCCCGCCCCTGCAAACACGCGAGGGCCTGCGTCCCGCCGCCAATCATCGCCGCGCACTTCGCCGCCATCCCCTTGTAGCCCTGCGCCGTGTTGTAGTTGATCTCCGGGCAGTTCGCCTCAAGCCACCCTTTCAGGCCGCTCCCGTCGCGGCATTGCTCGTTGCCGAGGAAACTCTCGACCTCGTTCAAGAGCGCACCGAACTTCACGACCTCGCGGAAGAACTCGCCCGTCTTCTCGCACACGGCGCGGTATTGCGCACTCACGCGCTCGCGGTAGTCCGCCCGCACCGCCAGTCCTGTCTCGTTCTTCTTTGCCATCTCGTCTTCTCTTTCCGCGCGTCGCCGCGCTTTCGTTTATGGTATAATGTTCAGCCGTCAGCCTACTATTTCAGTTGACGGTGTGTATTATAACACATCCGTTATAGTGAAGTCAATGGGGTATGGCTAAATAGTTATGAGCATATTTTCAGAGCGTTTGAAACTGCTTCGCGGCTCGTCATCGCAAGACGAAATGGCGCGGGCTGTCAATATGCGCCAACCGCAATGGGCGCGATACGAAACAGGAAAGGCATCGCCGAGCATTGAGATACTTGCCGCGATTTGCCGCGCACACGCTTGCTCCGCCGACTGGCTATTGGGCATCGATGAGCGCGTCAATAACGCACCAGTTATAAACCGAGCCATTCCCGACTGTTCCAAATGCCCATTCAAGCGCAAATTAAAGAGGGTTGAAAAGGCTCTTCAGGACGACTGATTTCTAAAAGTTTTGCCGCGGCAAAACTTTTCCTTTTTCTTCGCTTTCTTCGCCGCCGCCGACACACGCGGAGGCTTTCTTTTCGCCCCCAAAATCCTCTCTTTCGCTTCCTTCCGCGTCCAGTTTCCCGCGTCCAGTTTTTGTGCGATAATTCCCCCCGTTCGGAAGAGCCGTCATCACTCGTCCGTTCTCCTCCGGGCGGTTCGCCGCGTCCGCCCAGACCAAAACGCGGCATTGATTGGAAACGAATGGAAATTGAAACGACAGGAATCGTGATCTCATCGGGAGCCGTCGGCGCACTCGCCGGCGTCGCCTCGACCTGGATCAAGTCCAAGGTCGCCCAGCGTCACGCCCGCCCCCTCGACTCCGCCGACACCTTCGTCACCCACGGCGAGTGCCAGTCCCACCGCTGCGCCATCGAAAAGCGCATCGACGAGTTGGGCCCCGCCTTGAACCGAATCTTCACCCGCCTCGCCGAGAACGACAAACGCTCCGAGGAGCGCACCAACCAAATGCACCGCCGCCTCGACCCGGTCTTGGAGAAAGTCGCCGCGACCGCCGCCGAAGTCCAGATGCTCAAAAAGCCAGCCAAATGAAAAACCCCGCCCTCATCAACGCCATCCTCAAAATCCTCCTCCGCGTCAACTGCGGACTGAAGGAGAAGACGCTCCAGGCCGAGGTCGAAGTCGCCATGGATCGCCACGACCTCACCACCGACGAGTTCATCGATACCCTCGTCTACCTCGAAGACCGCGCCCTCGTCGACCGCTTCACCAACCTCCTCGACGAAACCGTCTGGGGAATCACCGCCGCCGGCAAGGACGCCCTCAAAGGTCTCTAACCCCTCTCCACGTTCTCCCGATCTACACGGCTGAAAAAACAATCCTGTCAATCCTGTAAATCCTGTCTAAAAAACCAGTGGCAAAGACGCGCATAGATTCCTGGGCCTCGTCCCTCACCGAAGAGCAGGGCTGGACGCTCTACTACAAGGCCCGCGTCTGCCAGTGGCAGGTCGCCGCGCAGTGGGCCGCCAAGGAGTTCTCCCTCCCCCGCGCCCCCTCGCGCACCGGCTTCTACGCCTGGCTCTCCTCGATGCGCGAGCGCGAGCACGAGCACCGCATGCACGAAGCCGCCGTCGCCGCCGCAGAGGCCGCCGCGCTCGGCCGCACCGCGACGAAGGACGAAGCCCTCATCGCCGCCTTCAAGTCCCTCGCCACCGAGGCCGCGCTCCGCACCGACGCGAAAACCGCCGTCTCCTTCGTCCAGTCCGCCATGGCGATCCAAGACCGCCTCCAAAAGGACGAAGACCTCAAGATCAAGGCACAAGGCACAAAGCACAAGGCACAGGAACTCGCCCTCGCCCGCGAGAAGTTCGAGGCGGCGGAAAAGCGCCTCAACGCCGTGCAGGACGCCGTGAAGAGCGCGAAGTCGAAGGGCGGTCTCACCGAGGAGACCTTGAGGAAGATCGAAGAGGCGGCGGGGCTTTTGTGATGGGCAACGCGAAGATAGTCCCGAAGGATTCCCTGCTCCTGCCGTATCAGAGGCGGTGGGTGGAGGACGGCTCGCGCCTGAAGCTGGCGGTGAAGTCCCGCCAGATCGGGTGGACGTGGGCGACGGCCTACGGGCTCATCCGCCGCAAGGCCCTGAAGGACGCGCAGCTCGACGCGTGGATCTCCAGCCGCGACGAGATCCAGGCGCGGCTCTTCCTCGAGGACTGCAAAAACTTCGCCGGCATCCTCGACGCGGGCGCGCAGGACTTCGGCGAGCGCGTGATCGACGGCAGTGGCTCGAGCGCGTATGTCCTTCAGATGGGCAACGGGCTCCGGATCAACTCGATGTCGTCCAACCCCGACGCGCAGGCGGGCAAGCGCGGCGACCGCGTCCTCGACGAGTTCGCCCTCCACCCGGACCCGCGCAAGCTCTACGCCATCGCCTACCCGGGCATCACGTGGGGCGGCAAGTTCGAGGTCTTCTCCACGCCGCGCGGCTCGGACAGCTTCTTCCAGAGGCTCATCGACGAGATCAAGGGCGGCAACCCCAAGAGGTTCAGCTTCCACAAAATCACCCTCGAGGACGCGCTGAACCAGGGCTTCCTCGCGAAGCTCCAGAGGAAGCTCCCCGCCGGCGACGAGCGCCAGGAGATGGACGAGGCGGCCTACTTCGACTTCATCAAGGCCGGCTGCGCCGACGAGGAGACGTTCAACCAGGAATACATGTGCGTCCCGGCGAACGACGCGACGGCGTTCATCTCCTACGAGATGCTGGACGGCAACCACGTGCCCGGGACGGTCGAGCGCGAGACCGGCACCGTGGACGGCAAGGAAAGCATCATCGAACGGTGGCACTCGTCGGATCCGGTCGGCAACGGTCCACTCTATCTCGGAGTCGACTACGCCCGCCACACGGACTACACCGTGGCGTGGCTCTCGGAAGACGTCGCCGGGATTCTCATTCCGCGCGAACTCACGCTCATGAAGAACGTGCCGTTCAAGCGTCAGCGGGCCATGCTCGACGGCCACATGAAGCGCAGGAACCTCATTCGGTGCTGCTTCGACATGACCGGCATCGGCGAAGAGACGGCGGAGACCATGCACGCGCACTACGGCTGGCGGTTCGAGCCGGTCAGGTTCACCGCCGCGTCGAAGGAGTCCATGGCCTATCCCGTCCGGCACGGACTTGAAGACAAGACCTTCAAGGTTCCGAACCTCGCGAAGGTGGACGCCGACTTCCGCAAGATCCGCAAGGAGACGACGGCGAGCGGCAACGTCCGCTTCACGGGCGAGCGCGACGCCGGCGGCCACGCCGACATCTTCTGGGCGGGAGCCCTCTGCCGCGAGGCGAAGGGACACGGTGCGTCCGGCTACTGCCAGCCGCCGGACGAGGACTTCGACGAACGCTACACAAGGGGTTTCTGATCATGCCCATCCTCAACATCAAGCACTGGTTCCAGAAGCGCGAGAGCGCCATCTCGGCGGTCGACGTCGCCCGCGAGCAGATGTCCCGCTTCAACGCGCTCCTCAAGAGCGACCCGAAGGACCTCACCAACGCCATCACGAGCTTCGACTCCGGCCACCTCGCCCCACTCGCCCGCCTCATCGAGGAATACGAGCGCCGCGACGACAAGATGAAGACATGCTCGATGAAGATGAAGGCGAGCGTCGGCCGCTGCGACTACTCGATCCAGAAGCGCGAGGGCTTCGAGGGCGACCCCCGCGCCGACCGCCACGCCGAGATCCTCAAGCGCTTCTGGTCAACCGTCCGCGCCACCTCCACCTTCAACCGCAACGAGACCGGCGGCTTCAACCTCCTCAAGAAGCAGATGATGGACGCGCAGAGCTACGGCTACGCCGTCCACGAGCTCGTCTGGAAGCCCACCCCCGACGGCGAGCTCCGCGCCGAGTTCGTCCAGGTGCCCCTCTGGCACTTCGAGAACCGCACCGGCTCCCTCCGCTTCCTCCCGACCACGACCACCTGCGACGGCGTCGACATGAAGCCGGGCGAGTGGATGGTCACGACCGGCGACGGCGTCGGCATCGCCGCCGCCCTCTGCGCCTGCATGAAGCGCATGGGCCTCGTCGACTGGATGGTCTACAACGAGCGCTGCGGGATGCCGCTCCTCCACGGCTCCACCGGCGCGGCCTACGGCAGCGACCAGTGGAACAACCTCAACAAGGCCATCAAGAACATCGCCCGCTACACGCAGATCATCACCGACTCCTCGACGAAGGTCGAGGCCATCCCCCTCGGCGGCGGCGCGGCGATCCCCTACCCGCAGCTCGTCGAGTGGTGCGACCGCGCCATCGCCGCGCTCTACCGCGGCGCCGACCTCTCGACCGTCTCCCAGGGCGCCGGCGGCGTCGGCGCGTCATTGCAGGGCGACGAGAGCGACATGCTCGAGCAGGACGCCTGCGGCCGCCTCTCCGACACCCTCAACGAGGCCGTCGACCGCTTCGTCGTCCGCTACGTCACCGGCGACGACGAGACCCTCGCCCGCATCGTCGTCGAACCCGTCTCGAAGCCAAACGTCGACACCGACATCAAGATCGACACCCACCTCGTCGCCCTCGGCGTCAAACTCTCGAAGAACGACGCGCTCCAGCGCTACGGCCGCGCCGAGGCCGACCCGAACAACGCCGAGGACGCCCCCCTCGAGCAGATTCAAACTCCGATGGCGGACGCTCCCGCTGCCGCTCCGCAGCTTCGCGGCTCGTCAGCCCTCTTCAACGAGCGCAGCGTTAGCGAAGCTTCGGATGAATCGGAGTTAAATCAACCCTCCAAAATCCTCGCCGACATCGCCGCCACCATCCTCGACGGCTCAACCCCCTTCGAGGACGCCCTCAAAGCCGCCCAGTCCAAGCTCGAATCCATCGACCCGTCGCTTCTCTCCACCGACCTCGAACGCGCCCTCGAAGAGGCCATGTTCGACGCCGCCGCAAAGGCCACCGGAGAGGCGCGGCGCGACCGCGCCCTCGCGAACTCCGGACATCCCTACGCGAAATGCCCGGCCTGCGGAAAGTTCATGAGCCCGAACGGCTCCTGCGCGAACTGCGATTTCGTCGAAGACGACGACCGCCTCATCGCGCGGGGGAAAGGCGACCATTGGAGATTGGTCACGCACTACAAGTCAGACGCGGACGCCAAAAAGATAACGGAGGCGGCAAAGAATGCAACCTCCGTCTAAAAGGCAATGCGGTGTTCGGGTGTTGCCCGAGACCTACGGCGCGTCGAGGCTGGCTCCCCGATACGCGCTGTTGTCTGCCAGTGACCGAAATTATACCACAACCATCTCGCGCCGCGCAAGGGGGTAAAACGACATGAAACTCCGCCTTTACAACATGAACCGCGACTTCGCCGCCCCGGAGGACGAGTCGAAGCCCATCTTCATCCCATTCGGCACCTGGCCATACGACGCCAAGGTCTCGCAGACCTTCGACCGCGACCACGCCGCCGCCATCGCCAACGAGCTCGCCATCGCCGTCGCCGATGGCGGGCCGGGCATCCCCGTCTACCAAGGGCACCCCGACGTCCCCGCGCTCGCCTCCAAGTATCCCGACAAGGCCGCCCTCGGCTGGGTCAGGCGCATCGACCTCGCGAACGGCGGCGTCTCCCTCCACGTCGACTGGGAGCGCTTCCCCGGCAGGGGCTTCGCCTGGTTCTCCCCCTACTGGTTCGGCAATCCCGCCGGCACCGACAGCGCGGGCAGGACCCGCGTCGTCGTCGACCACATCGCCTCCGTCGGCCTCGTCAACAACCCGAACATTTCCGAGTTTCGCCTCCCGAACGAGGCGGAAGCCAACAACAACCAAAAAAAGGACAACACGATGAACCGAGAGGAAATCGTCAAAATACTGGGTCTTCCGCCCGAGGCGACGGACGACCAGGTCAGGGCGGCCATCGCCGACCTCGTGAAGGCCGGCGAACAGAAGGCCGCCGCCGAGCAGAAGGCCGAGGAGGCCGAGAAGGCCGCCGCCGCGGCGAACGCCGACTGCGACGCCGCCAAGAAGGACGCCGAGGCCGCCAAGGCCGACGGCGAGCAAGCGAGGAAGGAACTCGAGAACTGCCGCCAGGAGCTCGCCAACGAGAGGGCCGCGCACGAGAGGCTCAAGTCCCTCAAGACGCGCCCCGTCACCGCCGGCCTCGCCAACGAGCGCGCCGGCAGGGGCGACGGCGAGCGCATGCGCCTCGTCAACGAGCTCCAGCAAAAAGGCATGAGCTTCGACCGCGCGTGGTGCGCGGCCAAGAAACAGAACCCCGAACTTTTCAAGGACTAAACCCCTGAAGGTTCACACAAAGGAAAATCCGAAATGAACGGAATCCACAGAAGCGGGATCGTGACCTTCACGGCGGCGGCCGCCGTCGTCAAGGGCGACATCCTCAAGTTCAACGCGGGCAAGGTCACGCCCTGCACCGCCGCGGCGGACGCCGCAATCGGCGTCGCCACCGACGGCGCGGAGGCGGGCGGCATCGTCCCCGTCGCCGTCCTCGGCGCGGTCTCGGGCACCGTCCTCGTCAAGGCCGCCGGCGCGATCGCGCAGGGCGCCCAGATCGCCGCCAACGGCACCGCCACCGCCGCCGCGACGGACGTCATCGTCGGCCGCGCGCTCGAGGCGGCCTCCGCCTCCGGCGACCTCGTCGAAGCCGCGACCCAGGTCGCGATGGTCAAGTGAAGAAAAAAAGGAAACATCATGAACAAAGGTTATTCCCTCGCCCCCCTGGGCATCACGGCGGACGCGCCGTCCGTCGGCAAGGCCGCGCTCGCCAACGAGGCGGCGTTCAACGCCACCTTCTTCAGCCAGCCCCTCACCGACTACGCCGTCGGCTTCAGGACTGACGCGGGCAAGGTCGAGGCGCTCCTCGACTTCCTTGCCCCGAAGGTGCAGACCTCCCGTCGCTTTCAATACAAGAAGGCTGACAACGGCTCCGCGTTCGCGGCCGTCGCGGACAACGACGACGTCCGCGCCATCGGCGGCGAGTTCAAGACCGTCGAGGCGCGCGGCGACATCGTGGACTCCCACACCGTCTCGAAGGGCCTCACCACGGTCGTCGACCGCGACGAGCTCGACGAGAACCCGAACGTCCTCGAGCAGAAGGTCGCCTGGCTCAAGCTCCTCCTCCTCCGGGGCGACGCGATCCGCGCCTGGGCCGTCCTCAACGCCGCCGCCTCGAACACGGCGAAGACGTGGAGCGCCTCGGCCGGCACGCCCGACCAGGACCTCCTCGCCGCGCTCGACACGGCGGGCGACTCCATGGGCTTCAACCCGAACCGCATCCTCTTCGGGTCGACGGCGTGGCAGAAGCGCCTCCTCTGCCTCGGCGCGTCCGACAAGGCGGCGGGCTTCGCGGGCTTCTCGATGAAGCCGGCCGACCTCGCGCAGTTCCTCGGCATCGACGAGATCCTCATCTCGTCCGAGCGCTACCAGGCGAGCGCGTCCGCCAAGTCGAAGGTCACGACGGCCAACGTCGCGCTCCTCTTCTCCGGCTTCGCCAACGCCTCCACCGAGGACGCCTCCAACGCCAAGCTCTTCTGGAGCCCCGCGATGGGCGGCGGCGAGTATGCCGTCTTCAAGGACGAGACGTCCTCCGAGAACATCAAGATCACCGTGATGCACAAGAGCCAGATCGTCCTCGCGAACTCGCTCGGCATCCAGAAGATCACCGTCTCGTAAGCCGCGAAAACGGGTCCCGGCGGGGCGCGTCCCCCGCGCCTCCGCCGAGACCCCGTTTAAAACCTCTCAAACACCGTTTAAAATCGCTCCGTGAATCCAAGACAGACAACGAGGCGCCTTTCCGTCCGAGGGCTTGCAGGGCCGTTTTCGAGCGTCCCGCGAAACCCACCCCTTTAACGCACCTTTCCACTCTTCCACCTTTCCACTTTTCCACTTTTCACATGGGCTGGCGAAAACTCACAGAAGAAGACCTTGAGGCCACGATGTCCCGCGACGAGATCGAGGCGTTCACCACGCTCGAAGGCCTGGGCGACCCCGTCCGCTATCTCCTCGACGACGTGACCGCGTGGGCAAGGTCGTTCATCCGCTCCAACGGCAACGTCCGCATGTGCCCCGACGAGGCGACCCTGCCGGCCTCCTGCGTCTCCCCGGCCATGGACTACGTGGCCGTCAAGATCCTCAAGCGCCTCTCCATCGAGCCGAGCGACATCCGCAAGCAGGCCCGCCAGGACGCCATCGACTTCTTCAACAAGGTCGCCCGCCGCGAGATCACACCCGAATCCTTCGACGCCGACGGCGCGGCCTCCACCGGCGGCCCCGCCGTCGAGACCGTCTCCACCATGCGCCGCCGCACCGACGGCATCGAGGGCTTCTGACCATGACCATCCACGACTTGACCGAGAAAGCCGCCGCGCTCATCGCCGAAGACCCATTCCTCGCCGGCGTCCCCGTCATCGTCGAGGACAAGGGCGACGTCGCCAACCGCCTCGCCCTCGCCGTCGCCAGGCGCCGCCTCGCCATCGTCGTCGCCTGGACGGGCTTCGCCGCCGACGGCAACTCCTCGCGAACAATCTTCGGCAAGTCCAACCTCATCGTCACCGTCTTCGAGCAGCCCGTCCTCAACCGCAAGGCCTCCGACTTCATCCACCTGCTCGCCGCCGCCGCCCACGTCGCCTACGCCCTCAACCTCGTCCCGCTCGGCGACGACTCCTCGCCCCTCGTCTTCAAGTCCATCGGCGGCGTCAACCCCTACACCGAGAACGGCGAGAACTCCATCGTCTACACCAACGTCACCTTCGAGACCTCAACCACCCTCTAACTCCGCACTCCGCACTCCGAACTTTTCAACTTTTCCACTTTTCAACTTTTCCACTCTTCAACCC
>CAVEND010000011.1:0-1312 GCA_963616865.1 Faecalibacterium prausnitzii
ATGGCCAAGGGCCTGAAAAACCAGATAGATTGGTAGCGGGGGCTGGATTTGAACCGCAAGGGAGGCGTCGTCCGCGAAGTCCGCGACGCCTCTGCTCGTCTGCCCCCGATTGCGGGCGTCGAATCGTCTGCCTGTCACCTCTCTGTCACTCACGCGGGGGCGGGTCGCCGCTCCCCGGCTGGGTCAACTGACCGGGGCGGAGTATACCAAAACCTCGTCCCGAAGGTCAAACCGGGGCCGGTGGAGGCCGAAATCGAGCCGATTTTACAGGACTTTTTTGTCCGAAAAAAATCTTGCTCCCTCCAGCGTGGGGTCAAACCGACGTTTGTCGCTCAAACCCCATAACTGCAAGGGTTTGACCCCCTATTGATTTTTTTGGATAATTTTTGGTATAATATTCGCGTCGCAAGGGGGTGGATCGGCGGGTGCCGAAAAGCCCCCTGAAAGCGGCCCGCGAGGTGGCGGCAACCCCTCAAAACAGAAAAGGAGAAAACAGATGAGCGAGATCAACAAGGTGGCGGCAACCCGCGAGGAGATGGAAAAGGCGGCGGAGGCGTTGCGGGCGGAGTTTGTCGGCAGGGGCGCGGCGGCGTGCGAATACATCGAGTCGCTTTTCAAGGACGCCGTTTTCACAGGGATGGGTGCCTGGGGCGAGAACATGAAGGTCAAGATCACCGACTGCGAGTGCTTCAAGCTCTGCGTCGTCGCTGACGGGCGCGACGACCGCTACACGATCGACCTCTATTTCGACAAGCGTTTCGAGAAAACGGAGCGCAAGCTGCGAATGAACGTCGGCGGCTACGCCACGTTCGACAACACCGACAAGCCGGTTGTCGCGCTCTACGCGCTGGCGGGCAAGGTCGCGTCCATGCTGAACGACCTGGAGCACATGATGGCAACCGAGATCGACTGGGACGGGTTCGACAAGGCGAAGAACGCCTACTACGATGCCGCGTCCGCGCTCCGCGAGTTTGACGACACCCAGAAGCGTGAGGCCCGCAATGCCGCCCTTGCCGAGGCCGTCAAGCAGATCGTCCCCGGCGCGATTATCAAGATGCCCCGTGCGTTTCTGCCGCCCGAAATGAGCGTTGTCGAAGAGGTGAAGAACAAGATTGGCTACACCCGTAGGCTTTTCAAGGACGGCGACAAGATGACAAAAGGCTTCCGTAGCCAGTTCAAGATCGCCGACCTCGCGCAGGACATCCTCGACAAGCGCGTGACGGTCGAGGGCAAGATGGCCGGCTAAAACACAAAGCGAAACAACAACCCGAAAGGAACAACAAGATGAATCAGGAAGAGTTCAAGAGCCGCA
>CAVEND010000011.1:1800-11011 GCA_963616865.1 Faecalibacterium prausnitzii
AGAAGGGCGTCACCCTCATCACCGAGTGGAGGAAGTGAAGATGAAGACCAAGAAGATCTGGATTCACGCGAAGTGCGCGGCGGGCTGGGCGCGGCGCGAGAAGTTCGCGGACGCGGTGCGGGCGATGGCCCGCTACTCACGCGGCTACGTCGATCTCGACACCATGACGGTCAGCGAGTTCCTTGACCGCGTGAGCGACCAGCGCATCCAGCTGATGCTCTTCGAGAAGGCCGGGGAAAAGGACGGCGAGCCAATCCTCACCGCCTTTGGCGATCTCGGCGACGACTTCAATGACGCGAAAATCATCATGCCGGAGGACGACTGATGGGCAGGGACACCAAGAGCAAGAGCGGCGTCGTGCTGATGGCGATCGACCAGTTCGGACACGCCTACCACGGGCTGACGAATCCGCGCAAGGAACTGTGCGAGCGGCTGGGGCGCGAACACGCGGATCGGATGTTCCAGGACGGCAAGGATGGCAAGACCTACCATTGCGGCTACATCATCGGCGGGCTGTGGCTGACCCTGTTCGAGGTCAAGCCCTACAGGAGGGTCGTCGCGTGAACGCGGGGCGCGTCATCAGCGCGTGCGGACGCTACGGCGGCGAGCTCCGCCGCCTCGCGCTCCGCGTCAAGGGCGGCGAGGCGTCCGCCCTGCGGACGGCGGCGGCTCTCCTCGCGGAGCGGCTTCCCTGCGGGGCCGTCGTCGTGCCGATGCCGTCCCATCGCGGACGGGCGGAGGCGATGCTCGGCGTCGCCGAGCGCGTCGGCGCGTTGCGTCCGGACGTCGCCGTGTGCGACGCGCTGGAGGCCGCGCCGCACGGCGGACGCTACGCGGCGAAGCGCGACCGGCGCGAAGCGGGGCGCGTTCGGATGCGGATGCGGCTGACGCCGCCGTCCGCCCGGCAGATCGTCGTCATCGACAACTGCGTGGACGCGGGCGCGACCTTCCGTGCGGCGCGAGCCGCCCTGCCGCCGGGGGCGACCCTACTCGCGCTCGCGGCGACGGACGGCTGGGGCGCGGCGTGCGCGACAGGCGCGGACGGACTTTGACAGGAAACAGCAAACACGAAACACAAACCGAGACACGAAAGGAAAACCGAAATGGGAATCAGACTTCACTTTGCCAAGCGCTACCAGATCGAGTATGCCGACACGGCGGCGTTCAGCCTCGCCAACGACTATGACGCGATCAAGGAGGTGCTGGCGACGCACGGGTGCACAATCTACCGCACGGACGACAACGAGGAATACTGGCAGTTCTCCGTGCCGCAACACCAGATCCGCAAGCTGCTCGCCGACCTCCAGGCGACCGTCGCCCACGAGGAGTGCGGCATACCGGTCGAAGACCTCATCGCGTTCTTCAAGCAAGCGTTCATCGAGGCGGACGGCGACAACCCCGAAATCCATTTCGCGTGGTATTGACCGCGCACAACCGAAACAGCAAAACGACACAACCGAGACAACAACCCAACAGGAAACACAAAGGAGAAACAGACAATGAAAGCACTCACGGCAAACGACACCTGCTACAGCACCAGTTCGCTCTTCTTCGCGAGCGACGGCGTTCTGCGTCCGAGCCTCGACATCGACGAGGTGCGCTCGGCTCTCGACTTCAACATCGAGAAGCACCCCTCGTATGACGAGACGGGGCGCGTCATCCCCGGACACTTCCATCTCCGGCGCGACACGGACGACGCCATCATCCCCTGCCCGGCGGTCGGGCAGAAGTTCACGCCCGTGCAGCATTTGAGCGTGTTCGACTACATCGTTAACAAGGTGATGCCTGAAGTGCCGGAGATGAAGCTGGAGACGGCGGGGACGATCTACGGCGCGGGGACGGGCCTCGTGACGGCGACGATGGGCGACGCTTTCCGCCTCCCCGGCGACGAAAGCCCGCATCGTCAGCGTCTCCTGTTCTCCAATCCGTGCGGGCGCGGGTCGCTGGTGATCGGCTTCACGAGCGTGCGCGTGTTCTGCCAGAACTGCATCGCCGCCGCGAGGCGCGAGGCGCGACACGGCGCGGGCGGATTCGTCGTCCGCCACACGAGCGGCGCGGACATCTCGGTGCGTGCGGCCGTGGACGCCATCGCCGCGCAAGCGCGCGAGGCGGAGCGGCTTCGCCGCCGGTGCGAGTGGCTGACCTCGCGGAGTGTCGGCCTCGACACGCTCCGCCACGCCCTTGACGCGATCTATCCGCTCCGCCACGAGGTCGGGACGCCCGCTCGCGGACGCATCGAGGCGAAGCGGGACGCGGTCGTCGCGCAGTTCGAGGGCGGCGAGACGGCGCAGACCATGAAGGGGGACACGATGTGGAAGCTGTTCAACGCTTTCACCTATCCCATCTTCAATCCGGCGCGGGCGAGCGAGCGGAGCGACCTGGCGGACGTCGCCTACACGGGGCAGCTCGGCGGCAAGGCGGGGCGCGTGATGGAGATCTTCGAGACGGTCGAGCGGCTGGCGGCGTAGCCGGGCGCGGACGCGGAAAAAGAAATCAAAATCACCCTATTGACGGGTAGCGGCAATAAAGAGTATAATAGGCGCGTTTCAAAAAACTGAAGCAGACAGACAGACCATGAGCATGATGCCATCCATCGACAAGACGCGAATCACCCTGCGTATGCCTCTGTCGCTCCGTGCGAAGCTGCGGACGAAAGTCCGCGCCGCGAACGGCCAGCTGACGGAGAACGACGTGGCCCTTCTCGCGCTCGACCGCGAGCTGGCGAACGTGACGCCGGACGACGAGGACGTCGAGTGGGCGAAGGAGGAAAGGAAAAGAAATGCGCGCAAGCGTCAAGGCAAATGAGTGCGTGATCGAGTGCGATGCCCTCGAACTCGCGTGTCTGCGGGCGTTGGCTCGCCGCCATCGGCGGCTGGCCAGCGGCGTCAAGGGCGGGGCAACCCCTGCCGTCGGGATTCGGGAGGTGAAGCGGGCGATGCTCGCGGCGATCCTCTCTTTCTGCGACAGGGGTTGCCGCGACCCGCGCCGCCGCCGCACCTGACCGAGACAGGGGGAAAGCGAAAGCGAATGTAAAGTGAGGTTGCCGCTACCTACAAGGCGGCAAGGAAAACTGGGGCGGCCGCAAGGGTTGCGGCAACCCGAAGCAACTGAAAAGGCAAAACGAAAATGGCATATAGCGCAAAAAGCATGAGGGGCAAGACCTTCATCGGAACGCCGCTTCCCAACCGGCTTCACGATGAGTTCTCGCGGCTCTGCACCCTGGCGGGTCGGAGCAAGGCAAAGGAACTGGAGACGGCGGTGGCGGTGCGCGTCACGCAGCTCCAGCAACAGGAACGGCAGGGGGTGATCCGTGGACTACGCTGATCCCTTCGCGTGGCGCGGCGTCCGCCGTGCGTGGGAGTTCGCAAAGCCCATCATCGAGGGGCTGGCGTTCCTCGCGCTGATGGTGGGGTTCTGCGCCCTCTGCATCGTCTGCAGCGACTACAACTGGAACTGATCTCGACGCCTCGCCGCGAGTGCGGACGGAGGCTGACGGAAAACACAAAACCGAACAGGCAACAAAAAGGAACAGACAAATGACGAACAGCGAAAACACGCCGACCACCGCCGTGGCGGCTCGCACCGGGACGGACATCGTGTTCGACCCGCAGGGCAAACTCCAGTTCCGCAACTACGCGGCTGTCCTCGACTTCACGGGGCAGCTGGTGGCGGCGGGGATGGCCCCCAAGGGCAAGACCAAGGAACAGTGCGCGATCTGCATCGCGTTCGGGCTTCCGCTGGGGATGGACGTCCTCGCGTCGATCCAGAACATCGCCGTCATCAACGGGATGCCGTGCGTGTGGGGCGACGCGCTTGTGGGGCTGGTGATGGCCTCCGGGCTGCTGGAGGACATGAAGGTCGAATACCTCCCCTCGGTCAAGGAGTGCGGGGCGGTCAAGGTCACGGTCAAGCGCAGGGGCATCCGCGAGCCTTTCGTGGGGATGTTCTCGCGCCACATGGCCGAGGTCGCGGGCCTCTGGGGCAAGCAGGGGCCGTGGACGCAGTATCCGCTCCGCATGATGCTCAACCGGGCGCGGGCGTTCGCGTTCCGCGACGGGTTCGCGGACGTGCTGAAGGGGCTGAAGGTCGCGGAGGAGGTGCTGGACGTGGCGACCGAGGAGGCGGAACGTCCCGCGCCCGCGTCGCGCCGCGCCCGCGTATCGCCGCCGCCCTACGGCAAGGAGGCCGCCGACAAGCCAACGGCGCGGAAGCGTCCGCTGACGGCGGGCGACCTCATCAACGGCGCGGCGAAGCCGCACAAGGAGGCTGACGCCGACGACGCGCCCGCGCCTGACGCGGAGGAGGTTGCGCCGTCCACTCCCGACGCCGAGGCGGCTGACGCCGCCGACACGGAAACGCCCGCGCCTGACGCGGCGACGACGGAGGAGGTGCTGTAATGGCCCATCATCCCCTGTCGATGTCGAACTGGCCGGCATGGGAGGTCTGCCCCTGTAAGCGGCCCGGCGGAGGAGACTCCGCCGTGGCCCAGTCGGGGTCGCGCTCCCACGCCTGGCTCAAATACATGATCGACTGCCACGTCGGCGAGGGCACGGCGGAGATGCCGCAGGGCGTCACGGCGGACGAGAAGGCCCGCGCCGAATGGGCGTTCTACGAGGCAAGCGCGATTCTCGGCTCGTATTCGTGCGAGGGCGAGATGAAGGTCAAGATCGAGGGGCATGAGGAGCTGGACGGCATCGAGGGGACTTGCGACCTCTCCGCCGTCCTCCCCGACCGCATCGTCGTGATCGACTACAAGACCTACTCGACGCGCACGGACGACCTCATCGCCCAACCGCTCGGCTACGCGCTGGCGATCTACTCCAGCGGCGTGTTCATGCCCAAGGAGATCGAGGCGGTCATCCTCCACGGCGGAAGCCACGAGGTCGAGCGCGTGCGCATGGGCGTCGAGGAGGCGTTCGAGCGTGCGCACCGAATCGTGCGCGGGCATCTGGAGCACGGCGACGACCTTGACCGGGCGACGCCCAACCACTTCTGCCAGTATTGCCCTCGGCTGAAAGAGTGTCCGGCGACCGACCGGTCGCTCGCGCTCGTCCAGAGCGAGGCGAAGTTCCCCGCCCTTCCGCTCGCCCAGCAGCTCGTCGTCGCCAAACAGGTGCGCACGATCTGCGACCGCGTGGAAAAGGAGGTCAAGCGTCAGCTCGACGAGCAGATCGAGAGCGGCGTCAAGGTCGAGGACGCGGCGGTGAGCGGCGGCGGCGTGACCTGGAAATACAAGGTCAAGCCCGGCCCCGAATCGCTCGCGGACATCGTGGGGCTCGCCAACGAGGTGGCGAAGCACGGCATCGGCACGGAGGGGTTGATGGCGCTCGCGGGGATTGCGAAGACGCGGCTCTGCGACGCGCTCGTCACGGCGAATCCGGGGCTGAAGGTCGCGGACGCCAAGCGGCTCGTCAAGCCGTTCTACGCGCCGGGCAAGCCGTCGAGGTGGCTGGAGAGGGCGGAGTGATGAATCCGAAGGGCGACAAGATCACCCTGCTCCTCGGCGAGGTCGAGAGCGTCCGCGGGCTGACTGCGGACGCCCGGCTCGCCGTCGTGGACGGCCTGTTCGACTGGCTTCTCGGTCGGGAGGTCGTTCGCGGCGGCGTCGGCGGGGAGACGCTTGACGCGCTCGTGGCACGACAGGAGCGATATCTCGCCCTCTGCCGTGCGCGAGCCGCCGCCGGGCGCAAGGGCGGACTTGTCGGCGGGGCGACCAAGGCCCGATTCGGAAATCAAAACGCAAGCAAAAACGAAAACGCAAGCAACCTGAAAAACGCAAGCAAAACGCAAGCAAAAAACGCAAGCAAAACCGAAAGGCGAGAAGACGACGAAACGCAAGCCTGTGTGGACGAAAGTGGCATTGGCGAGGTGAAAACGCAAGCAAAACAAAACGCAAGCAAAAACGCAAGCCTGTGTGGATGAAAGCGGCATTGGCGAGGTGAAAACGCAAGCAAAACAAAACGCAAGCAAAAACGCAAGCAAAATTGAAAACGCAAGCAAAACACCCCCCTTTGCCCCCTCCCCCTTGCCCCCCCTTGTACCCCCCTGTACTCCTACCCCCTATAACCCCCCTTCTTTGGTGGGTTCTTTCGAGAGCGGGGGGCCTACGGCCCCCTCGCGCGAGTGCGCGCGTACGCGAGGGGACGGCGACGGGGCGACTGGCGGTGAGGCGGTGTCGGCGGGCGATCTGCCGTCTGCGCCGGAGGGGCGTCCGCGCTATCTGCCCGACGACGACCTCCAGCGGGTGTATGCCGCGCAGCTCGGCGTGCCAGCCGACTACCTCCAGACCTTCATGGCGGAGATGGAGCAGAACGGCTGGGGCTACGTGAACAGGGGCGGTGTATTCGTCCAGCTCAACAGGCAGAACTTCAAGTATGTCCTCGGCGCGTTCTGGCGTCAGCGCAAGCGACAGGGCGGCAAGGCCTCCCAGCCGCAGGGCGTGTCGCTGGACGCGCTGGAGGGATTTGACTTCTCGCGATTCGGGGAGTGAGGCAACCAATGAAGACAGACGAGACAAACAGACAACGGCTCGACCGCATCTGCGGCGAGATCATGGCGGCATTGGAGCGTCCGCAGTGCGCGGAGGTGAAGGTGTCCGAGGAGGCCGTGCGCAAGCGGGCGGAGCAGATGGCGCGGGAGGGCTACTACCCGTCGCCGCAGACCGTCGTCGCGCTCGGCTACTACCTGAAGGGCTACGGCCTGTGGCTGTCGGGCGGCGTGGGGACGGGCAAGACGGAGTTCTTCCGGCACTTGCGTCCGCTGGCCGTGCCGACGCGGGCGACCGGCTACCCGCCGCAGATCGTGCTGTTCCCGCTTGTGCAGACGGTGGAGATGTCCGTGGACGACATCCGCGACTGGCTCAACGAGAACAGGAACGCGGAGGTCGTGCTGGATGACGTGGGGGCTGAGCCGGTGTTCAATCACTTCGGCGGCAAGTTCGAGATACTGCCCTACATCCTCGACAAGCGCATGGAAAGCCCCTGCCGCACCCACGCCACCAGCAACCTGTCCGCAAAGGCGATGGGCGAGAGGTATCACAATGTCCGAATCCTCGACCGCTTCGCGGAAATGTTCGTGAAGGTTGAGTTCAGCGGACACTCCCTGCGGCGGAGCAAGCCCAACGCGGCGATCCGCAAGGCACAGGCGGACTACGCCCGGCGGGCGACTGGGGCGGCGGCGGAAAACCCCGCAACCGCCCGCGAGGTTGCCGCAACCGGCGTCGAGTGCGTCAAATCGGAGCGTAGGGACATACAGGTGCGCTCCGGGGGAGGGGGCCTGATAGATTCCCTCCCCCCGGCGGCGGAGGGCGTAGAGGCCGATTCTCGCGCCGATTAGAGCGTTTCAAGATAACCGAACAAAATAGGAGGAAAACCGATGAAAACGAAACAGCGGGTTATCCGCAAGAGAAACGACAACGCCGGGAGCGAATCGCGGGTCGCGAAGCTGTCCCTGCGCATGACGCGGCAGATGAGCAACCGCCTCGCCTCGATACAGGGGCTGGTGCGGGCGTTCGGCAAGGGCGAGAGCCTTGCCGACCTGTTCGAGCGGGCGGCGATGCCCGCCATCCAGGCGTATGTCGCGCCCTACGCGGAAAGGGCGCGGGCCTTCCGCGAGGCGGAGCGACAGGCGCGGCTCTCTGCCCCTGCGGTGGCGGCAACCTGACCTGCCGACAGGCTTATCAACACAACAGGACACAAAAGGAACAGACAGACGATGGAACAGGAAACACCCTATATCGGCAACGAGCGGCTAATGGACGCCCTGCGGCGCGTGTTCACGCTCGCGCTTGACGGCAACTGGAAATGCGACCGTCGCATCCGCTACGTCTGCATTGAGACGCTGGGCGAGCGCGTGTGCGAATCACTCCGCCGCGAGTGGCGTGAGCGCAAGCGGGCGGAGGGCAAGTTGCGGTAGCCGACAGGCGGATCGCTGACAGACAACAAGAACAGACACGAAAGGAACAGACAGATGAACGCAAGCGAAAAGAACGGCAGGGCGGTGAAGGTCGAGCAGCTGCTTGACTGGCCGACCTCGGTGGCGGAGGCGGGATGGCGCACAGCCGCCGACGCGGACAGGATGTTCGTGGAATACTACGAGCGCGACAAGCCGGAGAGCGAGGTCGATGGCGAGGACTTCGCCGCCGTCTACGGCACGGGGAATGACGCGAACGCAAGGCTGATGGCCGCCGCGCCCGACCTGTATCGCGCCGCACGGCTGGCGGCGGCTTTCCTCGAACACTCGTCGCTGATGGCGGCGGCGGAGATCCGCGCCGACCTGATCGCCGCACTCGCCAAGGCGGGCGGCTTCGGGAAGGGAGGCGCGAAATGACTTTCGTCAAGAACACCAGGACGCCCGCCTCGAACTTCCGCTTGCCAATCGCGTCGTTCCGCGTGGAACTTTTCCGCGACGGCGACCGGATTGTCCTCGACACGCCGCAGCCCGTCTGCCCTCGGCAGTTTTGCAGCTTCACGGTCGGCGAGCGCATCGCCTACCAGAACATCGTGCGCTTCATCCTCGACCGGTCGCAAGAGGCGATGGCGCGGACGCGCGAGGAGATCGCGGCGTGGAATGACCGGAAGAAACAGGAGGCGTGACATGAGAAAACTCTACTACGACATGACGGCGCGGGAGCGGCGCGTCTACTGCGCGGAGATGCTGGCGGACTGGATCAAGGCGGACTGCGACGTCTCGCTCGTCGTGCGGATTCCGCGCCGCGTCTACGATGCGGACGGCTGGCATTGGCGCGGCGACTGGTGCGTCTACGACTGCGAGAGCAACTGGCAGCCGATTGACCTCGGCGCGTTCTATGCGGCGATGGGGATTGAGCCGAAGGGCGGCTACCCGATTGACGCCATTCTGCGTTTGGCGGGCTATGACGCCCGCGACGTCGGAGGCGCGGTCGTCGTCCTCGGCAAGAGCAAAGGAAACGAGAAAGCGAAAAGGAGGTAATACAATGACGGAAGAGGAAAGAAACTTGACGGATGCGTGTGACGCGGTTGCCAAGGCGATACGCGAGCGCGACTACTTCCAAAGCAATATCAACGGCTGGGAGTGCGTCCGCATCGTCGGCTACAACCGTGAAATGGCTCTCGCTGACCGAGAGTTTGTTGAGTGCGTAAAAACTCTTTGCGCCACATACTACGACCGACAGGTCGTGCGAGCAATTGAGACGCTGAAAGCGGAAAACACAAAGAAAGGAACAGGCAAATGA
>CAVEND010000012.1:0-10598 GCA_963616865.1 Faecalibacterium prausnitzii
GCGCCCCTCTTGTAGAGGACGGCGCGTGGGCCCGCGACATCGACGTGCGAGAGGCCGCGCGCGGCGCAGAGGAGTTTGAGGCGCGAGACGTGGAGGTAGTCCACGGCCTCGTCGGGCAGGGGCCCGAAGCGATCCAGCATCTCGTCGCGCAAGTCGTCGAGCGCGGCCTCGTCCTGGGCCTCCGCGAGACGCTTGACGAGCGAGAACCGCTGGCGGTCGTCCTCGACATACGAGAAGGGCAGGCGCGGGTTGATGAAGTCGAGGTTGAGCTGGACGTCGACGACGTCGCGGATCGTCTCGCCCTTGAGCCGGGCGATGGTGCGCTTCAGGAGCTGGCAGTAGAGCGTGAAGCCGATGGCGGCGATGTGGCCGGACTGCTGGGCGCCCAAGAGGTTGCCCGCGCCGCGCAGCTCCAGGTCGCGCACGGCGAGGTTGAAGCCGCTGCCCAGCCCCGCGTGGCGTTTGAGGGCCGTCAGCCGCGCGCGCGCGTCGCTGTCGATGTCGCCCGAGGGCGGGATCAGGAAGATGGCGACGCCCGCCTGCGACGAACGCCCGACGCGCCCGCGCAGTTGGTAGAGCTCGGCCATGCCGAAGTCGTCGGCGTGATCGACGAGGATCGTGTTCGCCCTTGGAATGTCGATGCCGCTTTCGATGATCGTTGTCGAGAGGAGGAGGTCAAAGTCTCCGCGTGCGAACGATTGCACCTTCCGGGCGAGGAGGCGCGGCTCCATCTGCCCGTGCGCGACGACGATGCGCGGCTTCAGCGGCGCGTCCTTGAACAGGGCCTTCAGCCGCCTCTCGACGAGGGGCATGGACGAGATGCGGTTGTGGAGGAAGAAGGCCTGCCCGCCGCGCCGCAGCTCCCGCTCGATGGCGTCGCGGACGATCTCGTCGGCGTCGCGTTCGATGCGCGTCTCGACCGCGACGCGCGCGTGCGGCGGCGTGCGGAGGATCGAGAGGTCGCGCGCGCCCGTCATCGACAGGTAGAGCGTGCGCGGGATGGGCGTCGCCGACATCGTGAGGACGTCCACCGTCGCGCGCAGGCGTTTGAGGAACTCCTTGTGCCGCACCCCGAAGCGCTGCTCCTCGTCGATGATGACAAGCCCCAGGTCGCGGAAGGCGATGCGCGGCGAGAGGAGCGCGTGCGTGCCGATGACGATGTCGCAGGCGCCCGACTGGAGGCGCTTGAACGTCCCCTCGCGCGCCAAACGCGACTGGAAGCGCGAGACGGCCTCGATGCGCAGGGGCGTGCCGTCGAACCGCGCCACGAACGTCTCCAAGTGCTGCTCGGCGAGAACCGTGGTCGGCGCGAGGACGGCGACTTGCCGGCCGTGCATCGCCACGACGAACGCCGCGCGCATGGCGACCTCCGTCTTCCCGTAGCCGGCGTCGCCGCAGATGAGCCGATCCATGGGGCGGGGACGCTTGAGGTCGCGCAGGACGTCCTCGATGGCGGCGCTCTGGTCGGGCGTCTCCACGTAGGGGAAGGCGGCGGCGAACGAGTCCGCGCCCTCGCAGTCGGGGTCGTAGGAGAACCCCGGGACGCTCTCGCGCTTGGCCTGCGTCTCAAGGAGCGAGGCGGCGAGCGTTTGGATGGCCTTTTGGGCGTTCTTGCGGTCGGTCTGCCACTTCTTGCCGTCGAGGCGGTGGAGGGGCGGCTCCTGCCCGCGCACACCCACGTAGCGCGAGAGAAGGTGGGCTTGCTCGGCCGGGATGTGGAGCTTGCCGCCGTCGGCATACTCGATGGTGAAGACCTCGCGCCGCTCGCCCCCCACGAGGATCTCCGAGCTGCCCATGAAGCGGCCGACGCCGTGTTCGAGGTGGACGACGCATTCGCCGATCTCCAAGTCGTCGAAGTCGTTGAGGCGCGGGCCTGCCGCGACCGCGCGCGTTGTGTGCGGCCGCCGCCGCGTCCACGTGCGGTCGGACTTCGTGACGACGACGAGCTCGCCGCAGGCGAATCCGAGGGAGAGGCCGTCCTCTCGGAAGACGGCGCATCCGCGTTGTTGCGCCGCCGCGAGGTAGGCGGCGAGGCTCTTCTGCGCCGCCTCGAAGAGTTCGGGGTGGTGCGCGTCAAGCCCCTTCAACTCGCCAAGGCCGGGGAGGGGCGAGGTCAGAAAGGCGCACGTGGGCGTTTGGGGCGGCGGGGGATCTCCCGTGAAAAACGTGGTGAAGGGCGTCTCGCCCAAAGAGTAGGCGTTGTGTTCGAGCGCGAGGACGAGCGCGTCCGAGGGGAGGAGGTCGAAGAGCGTGGTCGTTGTCGTCGAGGTTTCGTCCTCCTTGGCGGGGAGGAGACAAGCGCGTTCAAGCGTTTTCCCGGATCGCTGGCTCGTCGCGTCCATCGCCTGAAGACGCTCGATCTCCTCCCCGAAGAACTCGGCGCGGACGGGGTTCTCGTCGCCGGGGCTCCAAACATCGACGATGCCGCCGCGAATGGCGTAGTCGCCCTCCTTCTCGACTTGGGGCTGCCGTTCGTAGCCCATGTCGCGCAGGGCGTTTGTGAGATCGGAGAATGTCGTCTCCGGGAGGACAACGGGCGCGTGGGCGGATTTGATGGGCGCGGCCAAGGCCGGGAAGGGCGCGACGACGACGAGGGGGCTTGAAGGATCTTTCAGTCTCCCGCACGTCTTCAAGCGAACGCCGAGCGCGGACGTGTCGTTTTCAAGGACGAGTGGGAACTCCAAGACGTCAACGGGCGTGTCCTGGACGACGAGACGCAAATCGTCGAGCAGGCGATCCGCCTCCGGGAGGCCATCCGTGACGGCGAGCACGACGCGGGGCGTTGGCTCGTCTTGAAGGGCGAGACCCGCCGCGAGAAAAGCATCGGCCGCGCCGACGAGCGACGGCAGTGAAAGCCGCCCCCCTCTCGGCACGGGAGGGGGTGAGAACGCGCGCATAAACAGCTTCAGCGCCTCTTTCATGCCGCCCATTATACCATTTTTGGCGGCCGCCGCGTGGCGCAAGCGTTTTTGCCAAATCGCCTCATTGATAACAGCGGGGGATTTTGGTATAATTTTGCGAAAGTTATCAACGAGAGAGATTTTTATGGCTCAAGATTCTGCGATGCGCAACAACATTTGGAAATGGCTCATTCTGGGGCTCGTGGCCGTGGTGTCGTTCTACGTCTGCCACCCGCTGTCGGAGAAGCTCCGCTTCGGACTCGACCTGAAGGGCGGCACGTCCTTCACGCTCGGCGTCGACCGCGAGAAACTCGCCGAGTCGCTCATCGCCGAGAACCCCGCGCTGACGAACGAGGAGGGGGCGGTCGAGCGCAAGATCGACGAGATGCTCAGCCGCTCGGATTGCGACAACACGATCATCTCCGTCATCCGCCGCCGCGTGGACGCCATGGGGACGAACGAGCCCGTCATCCAGGGCATGAAGGGCCACCGCCTGCTCGTCCAGCTCCCCGGCGCCGACGAGAAGACGCGCAAGGAGGCGAAGGCCTCGCTCCAGAACGCGGCGTATCTCGAGTTCCGCCTCACGCACCCGCGCAACGAGAAGCTCGTCGGCGACCTCCTCGCCAAGGACATCGCCCCGGAGGGCTACCGCAAGTCGGGCGACGGCTACGTCCGCATCACCGACCCGAACGACCCCAAGAACTGGGCCACCGTCTCCAAGACGCCCGGCTACGCGGCGCGTCTCGCGGCGTTCGGCTCGCCCGACGCGCGCTACAGCTTCATGCTGGAGAAGCAGGGCAACGGCGTCTACCGCCCGAACTTCGTGGCGCGTTCCACGGAGCCCAAGGTGACGGGCGGCGACCTCGTCTCCGCGTCCGTCGAGCGCGACCCCACCTCCGGGCAGCTCTCCATCGGCTTCCGCCTGAACGCGGAGGGCGGGCGCAAGTTCGCGACGCTGACGCGCAACTACAAGGCGCACGGGCCGCGCAACTCGTCGAACGAGGGCCGCTGCCTCGCGATCGTCCTCGACGACCAGCTCATCTCCGCGCCGCGCATCCAGAGCGAGATCGGCTCGTCGGGCCAGATCACGGGCCACTTCACGGCCGCCGAGGCGCAGAAGCTCGCCAACGAGCTGAACGCGGGCGCGTTGCCCGCGCCGCTCAAGATCATGGCCGAGACGACGGTCGCGCCCACGGTGGGCGACGACGCGATCCACGCGGCGCAGTGGGCGGCGGGCCTCGGCTTCGGCCTCGTCGCGCTCTTCATGTTCCTCTACTACTGGCGCTCCGGCCTCGTCGCGGACGTCGCGCTCTTCCTCGACGTCGCGCTCCTGCCGACGGCGCTCGTCGTCTGCGCGAACCTGCTGGGCATCTTCGCGCACGACCCCTCGATGGGCGGCGGCGGCTCGATGCAGCTGCCCGTCCTCACGATGCCCGGCATCGCGGGCCTCGTCCTCTCGCTCGGCATGGCCGTTGACGCGAACGTCCTCATCTTCGAGCGCATCCGCGAGGAGTTCCAGGCGGGCCACAACGCCGGCACGGCCGTCGCGAACGGCTACGGCCGCGCCTTCACCGCGATCTTCGACTCGAACCTGACGACGATCATCACGGGCGTCATCCTCTTCATCGTCGGCACGGGCCCCGTGCGCGGCTTCGCGATCATGCTCACGGCGGGCGTCGTCATCTCGATGTTCACGTCCGTCGTCGTCACGCGCATGGTCTTCGACCACTTCGTCGACCCCAACCGCACGAAGCCGTTCCGCATGGCGAGCTTCTTCAAGCACCCGCACTTCGACTTCATGCGCTTCCAGAAGTGGACGGTCGGCGGCGCGGCCGCGCTCGTCGTCGTCACGATGGCGATCTTCGCCGTGCGCCTCGTCACGAACAAGGCGGCCGTCCTCTCCGTCGACTTGACGGGCGGCACCTCCATCGTCTATTCCCTCAACCAGGACAACCGCCCCGAGACGGCCGAGATCCGCAAGGCGCTCGACGCATTCGACAACGCCGCCGTCATCCAGTATCAGGAGGGCGTCGGCAAGGCGACGCTCCTCGTCAAGACGGGCGAGACGGCCGAGACCGTCAAGGGCGCGGCGTTGGAGAACAAGGACGTGGGCGCGCACGTGACGAAGCTCCTCAACGCCGCGTTCCCGGACGCCGCGTTCACGGCGACGTCCGTTGACGAGGTGGGCTCCATGGTCGGCGCGGACTTGAAGAAGAGCGGCACCTACGCCGTCATCTTCTCGCTCATCGCGATCCTCGTCTACGTGGGCTTCCGCTTCCAGTTCGGCTTCGGCCTGGGCGCCGTCCTCGCGCTCGCGCACGACGCGTTCATCTCGCTCGGCCTCTTCTCGCTCTGCGGCCGCCAGGTCTCGCTCATCGTCATCACGGCGATCCTGACGATCATCGGCTACTCGGTCAACGACACGGTCGTCGTCTTCGACCGCATCCGCGAGCTGCTGCGCCACAACAAGAAGCTCTCCTTCTACGACCTCTGCAACCAGGCCGTCAACAACTGCCTCTCGCGGACGATCATCACGTCCCTGACGACGCTCTTCGCCGTGTTCGCGCTCTTCGCGTTCGGCGACGGCTCGATCTTCGATTTCGCGCTCATCATGCTCATCGGCATCGTCGCCGGCACCTTTAGCTCGGTCTTCATCGCCACGCCCATCATGTACTGGTGGTACAAGGGGCAGCGACCCGTGTTTGAAAGCGAGGCCTGAGTCGTCCGAAAACCGGGGGACGTCCTCCCCCGGCGGGTGTGCGGGGCGCGGAGGTGCGGATGGGAGTCCGCATCGCGTCCGTGTCTTTTGTCGTCAACATCTTGGGGATTGAACGTATGGGTATCTTTTCGTGGTTGCAGCGTCCGAAAATGAAGCGCGAGATCATCATCAACGTCGAGCGCCTCCAGACGCGCGTCGCCGTCATCGAGAACGGCCGCTTGGAGGAATACATGGTCGAGCACGAGGAGGAGGAGCGTCTCGTCGGCTCCGTCTTCAAGGGGCGCGTCCAGAACCTCCAGAACGACCTCCAGGCCGCGTTCGTCAACATCGGCCTCGACAAGAACGCCTTCCTCCACTACTGGGACATGACGAACGACGCGGACGGCATCCTCGACGACGACTCCGAGCGCAAGACGAACCGCAAGTCGTCGCGCCTCTCCGACGAGGAGATCGCCAAGCGCTTCCCCCCGGGCTCCGAGATCATCGTCCAGGTCACGAAGGGCCCCATCTCCACGAAGGGCCCCCGCGTGTCGGCGAGCCTCTCCATCCCCGGCCGCTACCTCGTCATGATGCCCGGCGAGAAGATCCGGGGCGTCTCGAAGCGCATCTCGGACGGCGCCGAGCGCAAGCGGCTCAAGAAGATCCTCGACCGGTTGCCGCTCCCGGACAACGTCGGCCTCGTCGTGCGCACGGTCGGGGCGGGGGCGTCGGCGCGCGCGTTCGCCCGCGACTTGCGCAACCTCCTCTCCATCTGGAACGAGATGCAGGGCAACATCAAGAACCTGCGGACGCCCTGCTGCATCTTCCACGAGCCCGACCTCTGCGAGCGCGTCGTGCGCGACTGGCTGACGGAGGACGTCGACTCGATCGTCATCGACGACGAGAAGAGCTATCAGGCGATGCGCGCGCTCGCGGGGCAGATCTCGCGCCGCGCCAAGGCGAAGATCCGCCGCTACGACGGGCTGACGGGCATCTTCGAGCATTTCGGCATCGAGCGGCAGCTGACGGAGGCCTTCGCGCGCAAGGTCATGCTCAAATCGGGCGGCTACCTCGTCATCGACGAGACGGAGGCGCTCATCTCCGTCGACGTGAACACGGGCCACTACAAGGGCAAGGGCAACCAGGAGGACGCGATCCGCGAGGTCAACCTGGAGGCGGTGTCCGAGGTCGCCCGCCAGCTGCGCCTCAGGAACATCGGCGGGCTCGTCGTCCTCGACTTGATCGACATGAAGTCGCGCAAGCACCAGCGCGAGGTCGTCCGCCGCTTCAAGGAGTGCCTCAAGCGCGACCGCGCGCGGACGAACGTCCTTGAGATCTCCGAGCTGGGGCTTTTGGAGATGTCGCGCCAGCGGCAGGACTCGTCGCTCCTCTCGCAGCAGGCCTCGACGTGTCCCTTCTGCCAGGGGCGCGGCTGGGTGCGCTCGCCGATGGCGATCTCCGTTGACATCCAACGCGCCTTGACGAGCCTCCTCAAGAAGGCGGAGCGCAACAAGCGTCCCTTCGAGCCGAAGATCGTCATCGCGCCGCAGGTCATGCAGCGCCTCCGCACGGAGGACAGCGACGTCCTCGCGCAGCTCCAGAAGGACTTCGACACGCGCCTCACGTTCGTCTCGGAACTCAACCGCCACCCCGAGTCGTTCGTCATCCAAGACGCGGCGACCTCCCAAATCCTCTACGCGCAAAACAAATGAAAAAGTCCGCCCTCGCCCTCTTCTGCGTTTGCTTGGGGTTGTCGCTCGCGGCCGCCCAACGCCCCGACGGCACCCCGCCGCCCCCGGCCGAGCGCGTCACCTTCACCGCCGACCGCGTCGCCTACGACAACCGCACGAAGGCGGCCGTCGCCTTGGGCAACGTCCACGCCGTCTCAGGTCCCCTCACCCTGCGCGGTGAGAAACTCGTCCGCGACGACGAGGGCGGCATTCGCTTTTCCAACCCGACGTGCGTGACGACGTGCACGAACGCGGTCGGCCACACGCACTGGAACGTGACGGGCGAGGTCGCCTACACGCCGCACGACTCCGTTGTCGTGCGCGATGCGTGGCTGCGCTTCTACGAGATCCCCGTTTTTTATCTGCCCTACCTCTGGTATCCGCTCGACACCTCGTGCGGGTTCGCGTGGATGCCGGGCTACACCGGCCGCTGGGGGGCGTTCCTCCTGACGCGGACGCGCTACCACCTCGTGGGCGACGAACAGCACCGCGACAACACGTGGTGGCTCACGGGCGAGACGGACGCGGACGTCCGCTACCGTAGGGGCTTCGCGCTGGGCGAACGCTTGAAGTGGAATCTCGGCAACTTCGGATCGGGCGACTTCCGCGTCTACTACGCCTGGGACCGCTCCGTGACGCAGGATGACGAGCGGGGAACGACGCATGACGCGAACTGGGGCTCGACGATTCCGTCGGAGCGCTACGGCTTTTCCGTCGCGCACGACTGGGACATCACGGAGCGCGACCGCCTCTTCCTCCGGGGGACGCGCTACTCGGACTCCCACTTCCGCAGCGACTTCATGCGCAAGACGTTCTTGGAGATCCGCAACCAGTGGGTGGGCTACGAGAACAGCGTGGTGGCGTGGGAGCATTTGGAAGGGCCGTGGTCCATCGGGGCGGAGGTCTCGGGGCGGCTCAACGACTTCCAAGAGGCGACGGAGCGTTTGCCGGAGGTCTACCTCGACGTCAACCCCGTGCGCGTCTTTTCCCTGCCGCTCGTCTACGAGTCCGAGAACCGCCTCGGCTACCTCCAGCGGCACTACGCCGAATACGCGCGTGGGACGGAAAGCATCTTCGGCACGCGGCCGGGGCTGTGGTGCGATTACGACGCCTTCCGGCTCGACACCTACCACCGCGTGAGCCTGCCGATGCGATTCTTCGACGACGTTCTCTCCGTCGTTCCGCGTGTCGGCTATCGCGGCACGTTCTGGTCCGAGAGCGGTTTGAGCGACTACACGGGTTACGGTCGGGCGGTCGAATGTGGCGAGCTCTACCGCTCCATCGTCGAGGGCGGTGTCACGTTCGCGGCGCGTGGCTCGGCGTGGATCTCGGACACGTGGCTTCACACCATCGAGCCTTACGCGGACGTCCTCGCGCAGGAGGCTTCCTTCTCAGGCCGTCGCGGCGACAGCCGCCCCTTCGTCTTCGACGCGCTCGACGCCTCGCTCTCGTGGGAGGATCAGCTCTTGGGGCGCGGCCGCAACTTGCCCTATTCCTACTATGGCGTGACGCCGGGCTTCCGCCAGACGTGGAGCGAGCTCGACGAGAAGGGGCGCGTCGTCCCCGTGGCCGATTTGGACGTCTACGCCGCGTTCTCCTTCGGCAAGACCTCCTTCGACGGCGACTTGGCCGCCGGCGAATGGGACGCGCACAAACTCGCCGAGCTGGGCAAGAAGAACTACGGCAAGAAAAGCGTCTACGTCTCGCCCGGCGTTCGGACGCGCTGGCGCATCGACGAGTCGGCGACGCTGAACGCCCGCGTGGAATACGACGCGGACGCGAACGCGATCTCGTTTGGCGATGTCGCGTTCTCGCAGACGCTCTCCCCGACGTTCCAGTATTCCATCTCCTACGCGCTGCGCGACGCGCGCGTGTGGGACTTCGCCTCCTGCCCAGAGGCCGCGTCGTGGGGCGAGGATTTCTTCAACGAGATCTTCATCCACACCATCCGCGCCGGCTTCACGTGCTCGCCCGTCGAGTGGTTCGCGTTCAGCCCGTATGTGCGCTGGGATCTCGACGAGAACGAGCTCGACAGCGCGGGCGCGTGGTTCGACTATCTGACGGACTGCCTCGGCTTCCGCCTCCTCGTCGAATACGAGAACGGCATGACGCGCATCGACGGCTACGACTACGACGAGGACTGGAACATCGGCTTCTACATCTACTTAAGAGCCTTTGGCGCGGATTCGGGCGGCCTCTTCTCGGCGCAGTGAGTTATGCGCAAAGCCCGTCAGCGCACCATCGAGCGTCTTGAGAACGCGCTCGTCAAGCTCATCCAGGAGAAGGGGGCGGATGAGAACAAGACGGGTCTCGTCCGCCTTTTCCTCGCGTTCCTGAAGGGCGTGAGTCTCCTCTTCGGCGGCGTGGTCGCGTTGCGGTATCTCTTCTACAACTCCGGCATCCTGCGCCGCTACCCGCTGGGAACGCAAGTCATCTCCATCGGCAACGTGACGGCGGGCGGCACGGGCAAGACGCCCGTCACGGAGATCTTCGCGCGGACGCTCGCCGCCGAGGGGCGCAAGGTCGCCATCCTCTCGCGGGGCTACCGCCGCAAGGAGGCGCCCTTTTGGACGCGCCTGTTCACATCCGTCGTCCTGCCGCCGCTCGTCGTGTCGGACGGCCGGCGCGTCCTCCTCGATTCGGAGACGGGCGGCGACGAGCCCTACATGCTCGCCTCGAACCTGCCGGGCGTCGCCGTCGTCGTCGACCGCAACCGCGTCAAGGCGGGTCGCTACGCCGTCAAGCGCTTGGGGTGCGACACGCTCATCCTCGACGACGGCTTCCAGTATCAGAAACTCAAGCACTCAATCGAGGTCGTCCTCGTGGACGCGACCAACCCCTTCGGCAACGGCCACCTCCTGCCGCGTGGCATCCTGCGCGAGCCGGCGCGGCACTTGAAGCGGGCGGACATCATCTTCCTCACGAAGTGCCGGGGCGACGTCTCCGCCGTGTGCGACGAGGTGCGCCGCTACAACCAAAAGGCGGAGATCGTCCTCTGCCGCCACGCGCCGAAAGTCCTGAAGGACGTCTGGAGCCGCGAGGAGTATCCGCTTTCGTTCTTGGAGGGGAAGACGCTCTGCACGCTCTCGGGGATCGCCGCCCCGCGTGGCTTCGAGGATTCCCTCCGCCACATGGGCGCGAAAGTCATTTGGTGCGCGCGCTACGCCGACCACCACCGCTACGCGCCGTCGGAGATCCTCTACGCGCTCAACCGGACGGCGGACATGGGGGCGGACGCGCTCGTCACGACGGAGAAGGACGCGGTGCGCT
>CAVEND010000013.1:0-10594 GCA_963616865.1 Faecalibacterium prausnitzii
GTCTCTCGCGCCGCTTGACGTCTTGTATGCGCGTGAGACGGTCAAAGGTTACAGGTGACATTTAGAAGTTCCACCCAATCGGAGTTTCCAACCGTCCAATCACAAACTCCGATTTATCCGACGCTCCACTAACGTTTCGCGACGAGTTCCTTCCGTGGCGTAGCGTTAGCGAAGCCTCGGATAAAATCGGAGTTTCGTCCCTCCATCTTGCCCCTTCGACAATCAATCACTCGCCCGCGCAGTCGGAGCGGCGCGGCAAGTCCTTGAAGACCCTCGTCGTCAAATTCGATTTCGGGAAGACGATGACCCACGCCGTCAGAAAGACGAGCCAGGAATCCGTCCAGAGATTCATGTGCGCCTGATACCACATCTCCAACGCGCCCTTGTAGGGCGAGACGTGTTTCGCGTAGGCCTCCTCAATCGTCATGCCCGTGCCGACACACGACGTCAACAGCCCCTCCTCGTCACGGAAGACGACGGAGCCGATGCCCGTGAGGCCCGGCTTGACATTGTAGATCCTGGCCTTGACCTCGTCCGAATAGGGAGCGAAGGTCTTTGCCACCAGCGGGCGAGGCCCGACAATCGACATGTCGCCACGGAAGATGTTGAACAGCTGGGGCAGCTCGTTGATCTTCGTCTTGCGCAGGAAGCGGCCGAACGGCAGGACGCGCGGGTCGCCGTGCACCGTGTGGAGGCCGCCCGCCATGTTCGGCGAATCGCGCAGCATCGTCGCGAACTTCAGGATCTTGAACGGCCTGTTCCTGTAGCCGATGCGCTCCTGTCCGTAGAAGACGTCATGCTCGCCCGTGCACTTGAGGATGACGATGACGGGGACGAGAAGCGGCGAAAGGACGAGGATCGCCAGCCCCGACAGGAGAATGTCGGCGACGCGCTTGACATAAATATACATTAGGAGACCTCCAAAAACGACTTGAACGTTTCGCGCAGACCGGCCTCGGCCTCGATTGGCATCCGTTCCAAGCCGAGCGCGGCCTTGAGAGCGGAATTGTCCACGCGGCTGTCCTCCGTCAACTTGCTGAGACGTTCGGTATTGAGCGGAAGGCGCAGGATGTCGCCGACTCGCGCCGCGAGGCGCATCAGCCCCTTCGGCAATCGCCAGAGGCGGGCCTTCCTCCCGCACGCCTCGGCCATCAGCTCGACCAGGCGGTTCGTCGAGAGCGTCTCGTCGTCGGCGATGGGATAGACGCCGTTCTCGCCGCGCTCCGCCAACGCCTCGACCGCCGCGCAGACGTTCACGACCGAGGCGAAGCTGCGCGCGTTCTCGAACGCCGCGAGCGGCCACGGAAGCCCCCGCCGGACGATGCCCCAGAGCAGGTTGAGGTTGCCCTTGTTCCCCGGCCCGTGGATCATCGCCGGGCGCAGCACGATGGCGCGTCCGTCGAGAAACCGCTCGGCGGCCAGCTTGGAGCGGCCGTAGGCCGTGCCGCCATCCGCCGCCTTACTGGAACTGAAGTAGATGAACCGCCGCGTCCGAACGGCCGAGAAAATCCGCTCGGTGAGACCCACGTTGACATCGAAGTAGCTTCGCTCGCTCGCGACGTTCTTGAGGTCGTGCGCCTTCCCCGCGAGATGGACGACCGCGTCGAAGGACGGCAGGGCGTCGAGGGCGTCCCACCCGTAATCCCGCACGTAGCCAAGCCCCGCGCGGCGGGCGGCGGGCAGGTCGAGCGCATGGCACTCGTGCCCCCGCGCCGCGAGATGGCGGCAGAGGTTCGTTCCGACGAAGCCGTAGGCGCCCGTGATCAGGATCTTCATCACATCCTCCCGTCGAGCGACCGGCCCCTTGAAATGTGGTGGAAATTCGGAAGATACTCCTTCAAGGCCCCGACGACATCGTCCTTCGTCGCTCCGGGTCGTCCGAACACCGCGCGAAGATCCGCGAAGAGGGCCTCGACCTCCGCGACGGGCCGCCGCTTGGCGTTTTTCACGGCGCCGAGGTTCACGAACGTCGTCTCGTCCTTCACGTCATCGTCCGTGTAGAACTCCTCGAACGGCTTCTCGCCGTCCGTGTCGCTGCCGAAGAACTCGACGGGGTAGCCGGAGGAGGGGTCGGCGGCAAAGTCCTTCATCGCCTCCATCGCCTCGGCGGTGGAGGCGCACGCGCGGCAGCCGAGCCCCATGTCGGCGAGCATGTCGCGCACGACCGCGTCGAACGGAATCATGTCGCGGGCCTCGTCCAGCTTCGGATAGACGATGTCGCCGGGGGCGGCAAGCGCCGTGGCCGCGAGGCAGAGCTCGCCGGACTCGACGGGCGAGACGAAGAAGCGGCGGATGCCCAGGGGGCAGCTGAGCGGCTGGCGCTTGGCGATCCGGTTCAGCCAGCCGACCGGCAGCGAGCCGTTGGAGAACGCCACGTTGGCGAAGCGGGCGGTCTTGACCGGCAGACGCCCGGCATACGCCATGATCGTCTCCTCCATGAGTTTCTTGGTCGCGCCCATCACGTTCACAGGGTTGGCCGCCTTGTCGGTCGAGACGCAGAAGAACGCCTCGGGCGGACGGTCGAGCAGGAGATCGAGGAGCCCCTTCGCCATGAAGACGTTCGTCTCGCACATCGCCTCGATCGAGTGGATGTCGCGCTCGGCGCGGACGTGCTTGCGCGCGGCGAAGTTCGCCACGACGTCAAAAGGCGCGTGAGCCCTGAAGAACTTGGCGAAGAGCGGCGAGCCCAGATCAATCGGCTCGGTGACATAGGTTTCCGGGACGGTGTATTCGGCCCCCGCGCGGAGTTCGCGGGTGAGCTCCGTCAGCTGGTTCTCGTCGATGTCGACGACGAACAACGCCGCCGGGCGAAAGGCGCGCAAAGCCGCCTTCACATAGTTCGAGCCAATCGTCCCCGCGCCGCCGACCACGAGCATTCGCTTGCCGTCAATCGCCGCGCGCATCCCGTCCGCGTGCTTCGCGAAGTCGGCCGCGAGGAGGGATTCGGGCCTTTTCGTCACGCGCGCGCGCACAAACCTCTCGATGTCGAAGTCTATCATTTTCAGTCTCCATCGCATCTCGCATTCAAATTGTTTATTATACCAAAAGTTCTTTCGTGAAGATTCGTGTCAATTCGTGGAAACTCTTTCATTCGTGAACAAAACTTGAAGACAACCCAAACACGCGCTCATTTCCCGACGCAAAAGCGGGAGAAGAGGCGGGTGAGCAAGTCGGAGGAATACGTCGCGCCGACGAGGGAGCCGAGATCCTCGGAGATCTGCCGCACGACGTTCGCCGCGACGACGAGATCAAACGGCGCGGTCGCGAGTTCCCGAAGCGCCCGTTGCGCGTGGGAGAAAACCTCCTGCGCCCGCGCACGGGGCGAGTCTTCGTCGGGGGCGAGGCGGACGTGGCGAAGCGTCTCCACGAGGCGCCGCTTCAACGCCCCAAGCCCCTCCCCCGTCTTGGACGAGACGCTCAGCCCCTCGCCGGGACCCAAATCGCACTTGGCGTGGAGTTTGATGACGTTCTCCGAGGCGGGCAAGCCCGCCCCCAAATCAAGGACGACATCGGCCGAGCGGATGAGGTCTTGCGCCCGTCGGACGCCCTCGCGTTCGATTTCGTCGGCCGTCGTCCGCAAGCCCGCCGTGTCCACGAGCCGGATCGGGAAGCCCTCCACGTCGATCCATTCCTCAACCGTGTCCCGCGTCGTGCCGGGCGTCGCGCTGACAATCGCCCGGTTCTCGCCCACGAGCGCGTTGAGGAGCGACGACTTGCCCGCGTTCGGCGGCCCCGCCAGAACGACGAGCGCCCCGTGGCGCAGAAGCTTCCCCTCGTGCGCCGAGCAACATCTCTCCTCGATGTCGCGCTGGAACGCCCGCACGCGGACGCGCAGCGCGTCCACAAAATCGGGCGGCAACTCGTCTTCGGAAAAGTCCAGCAGATGCTCCAAGTCGGCCGAGAGGGTCAACGCTTTTTCGTAGAGGCGTTTCTCGTCCTCGCGCACCGTCCCCTCCAGCCCCGCGCGCGCGGCCTCGGCGGCGCGAACCGTCTTCGCGTGGATGAGGTCGAGGACGCTCTCCGCCTGACGCGCGTCGAGTTTCCCGGCGAGAACCGCCCGCTCCGTGAACTCGCCGCGCCGCGCGAGCCGCGCCCCCGCGTGGATGCACGCCTCCTCAATCCGGCGCGGCGTCACCTCGCCGCCGTGGCATTGAAACTCGACGACATCCTCGCCCGTGTAGCTTTTGGGTGCCTTGAACCCGATGACGAGGCACGTGTCGAACGGTGTCCGCACGAGGTGGACGCCGGGGGCGATGCTCCGCCCGGCGACGGCGGAGGCGATCTGAAATGATTCATCCCCCGAAAGTCGGATAATCGCGACGCCCGCCAACCCATGGGCGGTCGCCTGCGCGACAATCGTCTCATGCCGACGCATGGCACTCCTTGGAGGGCGAGCCCAAGAACTCCGGCATCGTCGCGGAGCCCGCGTGCGAGACGTGGGACGGAACGACGAGGCGAAGGAGCGTCAAAAACAAAATTTTCACGTCGAGCCCAAACGATTGGTGCGCGACGTAATCGAGGTCAAAGGCGAACTTCTCCTCCCAGTCGAGGGCGTTCCGCCCGCGCACTTGCGCGAGCCCCGTGATTCCCGGCTTCACGTCGTGGCGGTGGCGTTGCGCGTCCGTGTAGCGCGGCAAGTAGGCGACGGGCAGGGGGCGCGGGCCGACGAGGGACATCGTGCCGCGCAGCACGAGGAAGAGCTCCGGGAGTTCGTCGAGGGAGGAGGCGCGGAGGAACTTGCCAAACGCGGTGAGCCGCGTTTCGTCGCTCCCCGACCCCTCGCGCATCGTGCGGAACTTGACGAGGCGGAACGGCCGCCCTTCAAGCCCCGCTCGCATTTGCGAAAAGAAAACGGGACGCCCCAGAAAGACGCGCACGAGAAACGCGACGACGAGGAAGAGTGCCCCCCACGCGGGGATGAAGAGAAGCGTGAGGGTCAGGTCGAGCGCGCGCTTCACGCCTCTCCGGGGAACGACGATTGTTGATACGTGTGGCCCGGATCTTCCGACGAGGTGAAGTTCTCCCCCGGCTCCTTGAGCGGCAGGGGGCGATCCTCGAAGCGCGTGTATTCGCTGACGAAATTGACGGCGACCTCGCCCGTCTCGCCGTTGCGGTTCTTCGCGACGTCGATGATCGCCAGGTATCGATCCGCCGCGTCCTTCGACTGCGAGATGCGCGAGGGACGGCGCAGGAGGAAGACGACGTCGGCGTCCTGCTCGATCGCGCCCGAATCGCGCAAGTCGGAGAGGCGAGGCCGCTCCTCCTTGTCGTTGCGCTGCTCGTTGGCGCGGGAGAGCTGCGAAAGGACGATGACGGGGATCTTCAGTTCCTTCGCCATCGCCTTGATCTGCTGGGAGATCATGGAGACTTCGATCTGGCGGCTCTGCCGCGCCGCCTCGCGGCACGAGCAGAGCTGCAGGTAGTCGATGACGATGAGTTCGATGTTGAACTGCTTGCGCATGCGCCGCGCGCGGGCCCGCAAATCCATGATGTCGAGTCCCGCCGTGTCGTCCACGTAGATGGGCGCCGTTTTGAGCGCGTCGGCCGACGCGCAGAGGTTCTGCGTCAGGCGGCCGCGCTCGTCACGCGGGATGAGGTCGCGCGCGATGCGCCACATGTTCACGTGCGCGCGTCCGGCGATCATGCGCTTGGTCAGGGCCTCCGTCGGCATTTCAAGGGAGAAGATGCCCACGGGGTGGATCTTTCCGCTGTCCGACGGCACGGGCGGGTAGACGCCGTTTTTCAAGGTGAGCATCTGACCCAAGGCCGCGCTCTCGGCGATGTTCATCGCGAGCGACGTCTTGCCCACGGACGGACGCGCGGCGATGACGATCATCTCCGAGGGCTTCAGCCCTTGGATCTTCTCGTCGAGATGCTTCAGCCCCGTCGAAAGCCCTTCCAAGATTTTGCCGCCCGACTCGAAGAGGCGGTCGATGCGGCGGCGGCTCTCCTCGATGGCCGTCGCCCAATCGGTCGTCTGCGAATTCTGCGCACCGATCTCCAAGAACGCGCGTTCCGTCTCGCCGAGGACGACGCGGGGGTCCGGATACGCGCTTTCGTCAAACGATTTCTCAATCGCCTTCGTCGCCCGCTCGATCAGGACGCGGCGCAACTGCTTGCGCAGGACGATGGAGATGTAATGCTCGGCGTGCGCGGCCGTCGGCACTTGGTCGACGATGGATTGCAAGTAGGCGACGCCCCCGATGGCCTCCAACTGGCCGGCGGCGCGGAGTTCCTCCGTGAGCGTCAGGTAGTCGATGGGCTTGCCCACGCGGTGCATGGCGAGCATGGCCGAATAAATCGCCCTGTGGCGGACGTCGAAGAAGGACTCCGCCGTGACGCCGTTCGTGAGGCAAATGTCCATGACGCGCTCGTCGCTCGCGCTCGCCGTCGAGAGGAGGATCGTCCCCAACACGGCGCGTTCGGCCTCGACGCTGTGCGGCGGCACTTTCTTGAGGTCATCCATGCTTCACCCCCCTCTGGCGCAGAACCTCGAACATCGCGACGCCCGCCGCCACGGAGGCGTTCAGCGACTCGAAGCCGCCGGGCATCGGCAGGACGGCGACGAAATCGCACGTCGCTCGCAGGAGGCGCGAGATCCCCGCGCCCTCCGCGCCGACGGCCAGGGCGACGCGCCCCGTGAAGTCGAGCGTGTCGTAGCGTTTCGCGTCCTCGCCGAAATCAAGCCCCGTCAGCCAGACGCCCGCTTTCTTCAACGCCTCGCACGCGCGGACGAGGTTGACGACGTGCGCGACGCGCAGGTGCTCCGCGCCGCCCGCCGAGGCGCGGACGACGGCGGGCGTCACGCCGCACGCGCGGTCTTCGGGCAGGATGACGCCCGTCGCGCCCACGGCGCAGGCCGTCCGCAGGATCGCCCCCACGTTCTGCGGATCCTCCAAATGGTCGAGGACGACGACCAAGGCGTTCTCGTCCGCCTCGACGGCGCGGAGGATCTCCTCAAAGTCGGCATACGGAAACGCGGACGCCTTCAGGGCGACGCCTTGGTGGTGGCCGAAGCGCGTGAGGCGGTCGAGCTGCTCGCGCGTCATCGTGCGGATGACGAGGCGGCGGCGGCGCGATTCGTCGCGGAGACGCGCGATCTGGTCGTCCTCGTGCGGCGACTCCGGGGGGAGGACGATCTCGCAAGCGGTGCGCCGGCCGGCGGCGAGAGCCTCCTCGACGGGGTTGCGGCCGTAGAGCCATTCGCCACCCGTCACCAGCTCGCGGGGGCCTCGATGATGCTGTTCGTGTTGATGTCCCATGTTAGTCGAATTGCGGATACCCGTTCCAAGGTTTGCCCAAGTCCCTCGCGCAGCGGTCGGCCGAATCGTCGTGGCACTTCCACGGCCAGGCGAAATACCGCGCCTCGTTGCGGTAGGCGTGGCGGGGCCGCCAAGACGGCACGGGGAGGGATGAGAGAAGTTCGCCCGCCAAGAGGGGCAGGATCAGTTGCATCGCGACGAGCGCCCCGGCGCGGTTCGCGGCGAGCGGAATGCGCGAGGCGAGGAGGTAGGCGAAAAAGAGCGTGGGCAGGACGAACGTGAACTGGCTGATGATAAAGTAGCGCGCGAAGAAAAGGCCATGGATGGCGAGAAGCCCCACGAGGCAAAGGTCAACGCCACGCGATTCCGTCGAAAAGAAGAGACCTTTGGCACTCTTCCGCGAGAGGTAAAAAGCCAGCGCGACGACGACGAAACTCACCGCCGACAAGGCGAGGTTGAAGCCCGTCACCGTCCAGTTGGAGGGGAGGAGTCCAAGCGCCTCCGCGCCATAGCTGCCGACGAGGACATCACGAGGGCCGCGCACGACGAGGGCGTGAAGCCAAAACGCGGCACCGAGCGTCCAGAAAAAAGCGGACACGCAAAAAGCGCGGACGGCGCGTCCGATGCCTTGCGGACGCATGACGAAAACAAACGCGGCGAGATAGACGGGCGCGGCGAGAAGCGCGAGGTTGTGGAGCTCCACGTGAAGGCCGTTGAGAAAGGCCAAGGCGAACAGCCACGCGGCGCGGCGTGTCGCGAGAAAACGCAGAAGGCAAAACGTCTCGAACGCGAGGAAGGAGAGCGACATCGTGTAGACCTCCGCGACGCACGAGAGCCACCAGAGCGCGTGCGAAAGTCCAAGAAGGATTGTCCACGACACACTTTTCGAGCAGAGCCAAAAGCCCACGAGCGCGAGTGCGCCGAAGAAGGAGGAGACGAGCGTGACGTGATAGGGCGTCGAGCAGAAGAGCCGAGAGAGAGCCACATACAAGGGATGCGCCGTCGCGAACGAATCGCAGCCGCCGAGAAGGCCGTCTGGGCACGTGAGGACGCGATACTGGAACTCCCCCGAATCGCCCCAGCCGAGGCCGCGCTGCGCCGTGAGGGCGTAGAGGGCGAAGAAGCCCGCGAACAGCAGGAACGCGACGAGGATGTTTTTCTTACGCATCGCGCACCGTCTCGGTCTCGGGCGTCGCAGTCGGCTCGGCGGTCGCCACGGGCTCGTTTTCCGTGTCCGTCTCGGTCGCCACCGCTTGAGGCTCGTTCGCCGCCGCCACGGGTTCGCTCACCGTCACACGCGTCGGATTCTTCGCCATAAATTCCCACGCGAACGCCTTGTAGGCTTCGGCCCCTTTCGAGCGGGGATCCAGGAAGACGACGGGCGTTCCCATGGAGGGCGCCTCGGAGACGCGGACGTTGCGCGGGATGACGGTCTCGTAGACCTTCTCGCCGAAGTGTCCGCGCACCTCGTTCATGACGTCCGTCGTCAGACGCGCCACGGAATTGACCATCGTGAAGACGATGCCGTTCAAGTCGATGTCGGGGTTGACCCCGGCGCGGATCCTGTCGATGGAGCCCGTGATGAGCGCGAGCCCGTCCATCGCGAGGAACTCGGCCTGGATCGGGATGAGGACGCCGTCCGTCGCGGCGAGCGCGGAGGTCATCACGACGCCGAGGGAGGGCGGGCAGTCGAGGATGATGTAGTCGAACGCGCCCGACGATTTGACGGGGGCGAGGGCGTCCTTGATCATCGAGAGGCGATCCTCGCGCATGCCGAACTCAAGCTCGGCCCCGGCGAGGTCGACCTCGGACGGGATGACGTTGAGGTTCGCCCACTTCGTCGGCTGGATGACCTCCGAGATCTCCTTCGCGCCGAGGAGGACGGGATACATGGAGACGCCGGGGCTCTTCTCAAGGCCGAGCGCCAGCGTGGCGTGCGCCTGGGGGTCGAGGTCGACGACGAGCACCGCGCGGTGGCGGGCGGAGAGCGCGGCCGCGAGGTTGACGACGGTCGTCGTCTTGCCCACGCCGCCCTTCTGGTTCGCGATGGCGATGACTTTCGTGTGCTTCACATTCATGCGTTTGACTTCCGCCCCCACGGGGGCTTTTCCTAAAACAGTTTCCCGCTCTTCTGCAAGTCGGAGATGTGGCGCGAGGCGCTGCGGTTGACCTCCCGGAGCCAGAGCTCGACGAGCGCGACGTCCCAGGGGTTGTCCACGCACTGGATGACGGCCGCGAAGGGATCGCCCTTCTCCAAAACCTCCGTCTTCACGCGCTCGCAGACGACCGAGAGGCGGTCGGTGACGATCTGCTCGGAGAAGTTGTCGGATTTCAGCCGGTAGCCGTAGCGCAGGATGCGCAGATGCTCCTCGTTCTCGCGCAGGAACTCGAAGTAGGCGCGGGCGCTCTCGCCGAGCCCCTCGACCTCCGCCTCCTGGAAGCGCGGCGCGATGACGAGCGGCTGGTGCGCCTCAAGCCGCCCCTCGCGGACGCGCACCTTGCCGGGGTTGTCGTCCAGCTCCGAGACGAGGTGGTAGTTCACGAGCGTGTTGCCGAACGTCTCCAGGCGGTGCGACGGCTCGACGAGGAACCGCGCGCTCTTCGCCGCGTACCAGCGGTCGAACGTGGGGTTGGCGCTCATTGGCCGCAGCACTTCTTGAACTTCTTGCCGCTCCCGCACGGGCAGGGGTCGTTGCGCGAGATCTTGGGGCTTTCCCGCGTCTGCGGCGTCTCCGCGACGAACGCGCCGTCCGCGAACTTCCAGTCGCCATCCTCGCGGACGAAGGAGGCCCGCTCGTGGTGGTTGCAGAACCGGCCGTTCGTCGTGTAAAGCGCGCGGAACTCGACGAGCCCCGTCGCGTCGTCCGCGCCGCCGCCCTCCGTGCGGATGACCTCAAGGCCGTGCCACGTCGAGGCCTGCGACCACGCGCGCGAGGCGTCGAGGTCGAACGACGCCTGCGCGGCCTTGACGGCCGAGGCTTTCAGGAACTCGACGTCGCCCGTCACATACGAGGTGTAGCGCGCGCGCATCAACGCGCACGCCGTGTCGGCCTTCGCCTTGCCGGCGATGATCGGCCCGCAGCACGAGCCAAAGGTCTTGCCGGACGAGCAGGGACAAAGATCTGTATTTTCCATAAGGGTATATTTTACCACAATCGTTCCTTGATTTTCACGGGGGTCGCAGACTTTTCTGTAAAATTCCCCCTTGCGCAAGCGAGCGAAATTTGATATACTTTCTTTCGTTTTACGACATGGGGAAGTAGCTCAGTTGGTAGAGCATCACGTTCGCAACGTGGGGGTCGAGAGTTCGAATCTCTTCTTCTCCACCAGTC
>CAVEND010000014.1:0-10406 GCA_963616865.1 Faecalibacterium prausnitzii
TCCAAGACCTCGGCGGCGAAGACCCGCTCGCGGGCGAGGACGCGGACGGCGACGAGGACAAGGAGTGAATGACGACACACGAGACAGCGCACGGCGTCCTCCACGCCCGAAGGGTGGCGGCAACCCCTGCGCGGGGTGGCGCGTCGCGAGACGGCGAATGACAACGCGGCCTAATGTGAAAGCACGAGCATGAACAACGACACGAGAGACTTTGCGGGACTTCGCTTCACCGCCATCGCGCACGCGGAGGGCTTCGCCAACGAGTTCACCGAGGGCGGCGAGGTCGGTCGCATCCGTATGCCCTACGGCGAATACGAATACGGCGAGACGAAATGCCCCGACGGGCGCGTCCGCCGAATCGTCCAGGTGTGGGACGAGGCTTCCGCCCGCGCCGTGCGCGACGCGCTCCCGGCGGAGGGCTACCCGGTCTACCAAGGGCATCCCGACGTCCCCGAAGTCGCGGCGAAATACCCGAACAAGGCGGCTGTCGGCTGGGTGACGGCGGTCGAGGTCGCCAACGACGCGGCGACGCTCACGGTCGAGTGGATCGACAACCCCGGCAAGGGATTCAAGTGGTTCAGCCCCTACTGGTGCGGCGACGCGGAGGCCGCGCCGGGGGATGCGGTCGCCCGCGTCCACGTCGAGGGGCTGACGAGCGTGGGGCTTGTCAACAACCCGCGCATCAGGCAGTTTACGCTCGCCAACGAATGGGGGGCGGCAACGGAAAACAGGAACACCACAGGAGAGGAAACTCGAATGGACATCACGAAACTTGCGGCCCTGCTCGGCCTCCCCGTGGAGGGGTTGACCGAGGATCAGGTCGTTCAGGAGATCACCAACCTCCAGAAGGCCGCCGTCGAGGCAACCGACGCGGCGAAGGTCGCCGCAGACGACGCGGCGGCACAGGTCGCCGCCGGACAGGCGGAGGTCGCCGCCGCCAAGGAGGAGGCCGACAAGGCGAAGGCCGCGTTCGCCAACGAGCGGGCGGCCCGCATCGAGCTGCTTCTCGACAACGCCATCGCTGGCGGCAACATCGCGCCGTCGGGCAAGGCGGCGTGGCGCGAGCGGCTGGAGAAGGACGTGGACGCGGGCTCGCTCGCGCTCTGCAACGAGCGGGCGGTCAAGGTCGCGCCCGCCGTCACCCCGGAGAAGGTCGCCCAGCGCGGCAACTCCCACCGGCTGCTCGACCTCGCCAACGAGCTGATGGCGAAGGACACGCGGCTTGACTTCACGGCGGCGTTCCTCCGCGCCAAGGCGGAGCATCCCGAGCTCGCGCAGTAGCGCGGGCGCACCCTCACACGATTCACCAAACACACACGAAAGGCAAAGAGCATGAAGTTCCACCTCTACAATGAAGCGGGGATGCACCTCAACGGGCGTCTCACCTACACGGCGGGCGGCGCGGTCGCGCGCGGCGACGTGCTGAAGTTCGACACGGACGGCAACGTCGTCAAGTGCGCGGCGGCCACGGACGCCGCCATCGGCGTCGCCCTCGACGGCGCGGAATCCGGCGAGATCGTCGCCGTCGCCGTCCTCGGCTCGTTCGCGGGGACTGTCGTCGTCAAGGCGTCCGCCGCCGTCGCCAAGGGCGCGAAGGTCACGGCGCTCGGCGCGGAGGCCACGGGCGACGACGCGGCAATCGGCGTCGCGCTTGACGCGGCCACGGCGGCCGACGACCTGATCGAGGTCGCCCACTGCGTCCGCCAGTGATGACACGGCGGCCATGAGCGAAACGGCAACACACGAAATCGGAGAACGAAGAATGAACAAGATGGCATATTCCTTTGACGGCCTCAACCTCGCCAGCGAGGCGAAGCCGGGCCAGGTCTCGCTCGCGAACGAGGCCTCCTTCAACCAGCAGTTCTTCTCGGAGCCGCTGACGCAGTATGCGGTCGGCTGGACGAGCGACCAGAAGGCCCTTGAAGGCCTCCTGGACTTCGTCGCGCCGCAAGTCAGCGTCTCGCGCAAGTTCCAGTACAAGGTCGCCAACAACGCCAAGGAGTTCCTTGCGCTGGAGGAGACGGACGACGTTCGCGCTCTGGGCGGCGAGTTCCGCCGCATCGAGGCGCACGGCGACATCGTGCAGTCGCGCACCTACTCCAAGGGCCTTTCCACCATCATCGACCTCGACGAGGAGGACGCGGAGGCGGGGCTGGAGGAGCGCAAGGTCGCGTGGCTTCGCAAGATCCTCCTCCGCATGGAGATCCGCCGCGCCATCGCGCTCCTGTCCGGGGCGGCGACGAACAAGGCGGTGACGTGGGGCGGCGCGTCGGGAAGCGACCCGGACATGGATCTTGCGGAGATGCTGCTCGCGGGCGGCGACACCAGCGGCATCGATCCCAACCGCATCCTCATGGGCAAGGCGGCGTGGCAGAAGCGGCTCGTCGCCCTGCGCGAGAAGAACACGGCGGGCGCGTTCGCGTCGTCCGGCATGACGCCGGAGCAGCTGGCGGGCTTTCTCGCGTGCGACCAGGTCTACGTCAACAAGGAACGCTTCCAGACCGGCTCGGCGAAGCAGAACCTCGTCGGGTCGGGCGTCGTGCTCGGCTTCATGGCGGAGGCGGGCATGGGCAAGGACGACCCCTCGAACATCAAGCGTTTCGTGTCCGCGCAGGACGGCGGGCCGTTCCGCGTGTTCCGACAGGAGCTGACCTCCCACCTGATCCAGATCAGCGTGAGCCACTACTCCAACATCGTCCTCACCTCGAACCTCGGTCTGCGGAAGCTGACCGTCTCGTAAGCGGGCGAGCGGGCGGCGGACGGGCGGACTGTTTCCCCGCCCTTCGCCGTCCGATGTCATTTCCCCGGCGCGTCCGCGCCCTTTGGCCGTCTGTTCGTCTGTCTGTTCTGCCAAGGGGATTGTGGACGCGCCGGGCCTTTTCATTGAACGGACGCGGGCGGGCGACGGGACAGGCGGACACACGGACGACAGGAGGCAAGGCACATGGCGTGGAGAAAGGCGACGGAAGACGACCTGAAGCGAAGCATCAGCGAGACGGAGGTCGAGGCCTACCGCGAGGCGGCGAACGACAGCGGCGACGACCGCATCGCGGAGCTGCTGACGCGGACGACGCGGCTCGTGCGCGGCTATCTCCGCGCAAACCGCCGCATCCGCCTCCCCTCGGACGAGCTGCTGATTCCCGACACGCTCATCGCGCCCGCCATGGACTACGCGGCGTTCGACGTGGTGGCGGTCGTGCCGGTTGACAACATGGAAGACCGCCGCTCGCGCCGCCGCGACGCCATCCGCGTGTTCGAGCAAGCGGCGAGCGACCAGTTCTACGTGGAGAGCGCGGAGCCGGCGGACGAGTCGGCGTCGGGCGCGGGATGCACCGTCGTCAGGCAGTCGCGCCGCCGCGTGACGCCCGAATCGCTGGAGGGGCTGTAAGGCGATGAACGCCGCCGTCGTCGCAACGCTCGACCGCGACCTCGTCGTCGAGATCAAGAGGCGCAAGCCGCTCGCCGACCTCGTGCGGGCGCGGATTCTGCCCATCGTGACGCGGCGCGTGTTCAACCTCATACAGGGGCATTTCGCCGCCTACGCGGCGACGCACCACGCCACGGCGGACAGGCTCGGCGCACCGCACACCAAGCACATGGAGCGGGCGGCGCGGAACATGACGCACGAGACGGACGGCGCACGGGGGCGCGTCATTCTCCGCATGGCGGGCGTCGGGCGGGCGTTCCACGACGTCGAAATCCGCATGAAGGGCAAGCGGCTCACCATCCCAATCTCGAAAGAGGCATACGGCCTGACGGCGCGGGAGGCGGGGCGCAAGTTCGGCGAGGAGAACATGATCGTCGTCCGAACGCGCAAGGGCAGTCTCCTCCTTGCGGCGAAGCAGGGCGTGCGCGGCGACAGGCGCGGCGGCAAGGGCAAGCGGCGCGGACGCGGCGGCTCGCCGAGGCGCACGATCCTCCCGCTCTACGTGCTGAAGGAGAAGGTGTTTCAGAAACGCGACCCGACGATGCTCCCAGACGCGGCGACGATACGCCAGACGGCGCAAGACGCTCTGGAGAAGTGCATCGGGCGGTACATCAAGGGAGGGGAAGTCAATGGATAGCGTCATCACGCTCGACACCGTTCTGCGCAACTACGCGGACGCGCTCGCCGCGTTCATCAAGGCCGACACCGTCCTCGGCGCATACGGCAACCTGACGGTCGTCGTGGAAGACCGCGCCAACATCGACACGACAATCGCGCAGGCCCTCGCCAAGGCGACCGGCGGCGTGGCAGTCCTCGTGGCGGCGACCGCGTTCCGCCGCCGCCCGAACAGCGGGCGCGTCCTTTCGGGGACGGTCGAGTTCCAGCTCTCCGTCCACGAGAACCCGCTCTTCAACCGCAAGGGGCAGTTCGTGCTGACGGCGCAGTGCGTCGCGGAGCGCCTGGCGGCGATCCTGCACTGGGCGAAGATGGACGGCTACGACAGCCGCCTCGTGCTGGACGACCTCGTGCGGGCGGATGACAACGCGGCCAACATCGTGGTGGTGCGGTTGCACACCGAGCAGACGCTCAACGGAGGTGAATCGAGATGATGGGAAGCGACGAGAAGGTGCGCTGGGGCGACGGCGACGCGGACGGCGGGGATGCCGCCCGCTACGGCGTCATCACGCGCAAGCGCGTCGGGCGCGGCGGCGACCTCGTGACGGGGCTTGACCGCCGGGGCGCGGCGCGGCAGTTCGCCGTGCGCGACCGCCACCGCACCATCTCGCTGACGGCGACCGTCGCCGAGGGCGTGACGGACGACGACGTGCCGGAGGTGGGCGACGTGTTCGTCGCGCCCGTCGCGGGGCAAGAGGTCGCTTTCGTCTGCCAGTCGTGCGAACTGGAATCCTTCGTCGAGGACGCGTCCGTCCTCACGCTCACGGGGCGGACGCCGGGCGAGACGCCCGCCAACGCGCCGTGGCTTCCGAGAACGCCGCCGCCCGCGCCGCCCGCTTCAGACGCAACCGCCGAACCTCACAACTAATGACAAGCACAAGGAGAACAACACACCATGAACATCAGGTTTTTTGAGCCGACCAGCCCCTTCGCGGCGCTCGAAGAGGAGTGGGAGCTCCAGGGCAACAACGCGAGCGACGCGTACCAGATGGCGTCTGCGCTGAAGAAGGACGGCGACTTCCTGCGCGGCGTCCAGTATGACGGCAAGAAGACGCTCTCGCTCTCGTTCATCGGGCGCAAGACCACCGGGGACTTCTCGCTCTCTTTGAGCAGCGCGGCGGCTCTCGCGGCGGGCGTCGTCGCGACCGTGGAGGGGCTGGCCTACCACATCGACAACATCTCCATCGGCTATTCGCAAAACTCCCAGCCGACGCTCTCGATCTCCGCGCACGCGCACCTCGACGGACGCGGGCACGGCACGGCGGCGAGCGGCGGCGACGGCGGATGCCGCATCTACCTCCCGTCGCTGACCTTCCCCGCGCTCGACATCGGCGTGCCGTCCTCGCTGGAGGGCGCGTTCACGCTGTCCGACGAGTGCGCCCTGTCGCTCCGCTCGCTCAACTACCAGCTTCAGGTCAACCACGTGGACGAGCTCGACCGCCTCGGGCGTCACCTCGCGGGCGACAACCACGACGGCACGGAGACGCTTTCCGCCGAGTTCACGGGCGAGTTCTCGGACGGCGACTTCACGCTCGGCGACGGGTGGTATCGCGATTCGACGGCGACGCCGCGCAACAACACCGGCGTCAACACGACGACCGTCCAGCTGACGCACCACGTCATGCACGAGACGACGGACGCCGCCTCGACGGCTTCCGCGACCGCCGCCGACGGCGAGTAAGGGAGGGGCGGCGCAATGGGACAGACGGCGCACCCGCATCTCGAAAACGCCCTGCGCGACCTCCGCGACCGATTCGGCGCGGAGGCTTCCGCGCTGACGGCGAACGAGATGTTCGACCTCGTGGAGTGCGTCCGCCGCGCCGAAAGCCCGTTCGCCGAGGTCAACGCGGACGCCATCGGCTTCCCGGTGAAGGTGTGCGAGGGCGTCTACCTGTGGCGGCTGACGGCGGGCGCGAGCGCGTGGCTCGACGCCTACGCGGGCGTCTGGTGGGGCGGCGAGCGCGACGGCAAGCGATACTTCTGGGCGTTGTGCTACGCGCTCGCCAACGCCCGGAGCAAGGAGGCGTTTGTCGGCCTCGACACGCCGCAAAAGGCGCAAGAGGCCATCCGCCAGTTCGTCCTCCGCGTTCCCGCCACGCAGAAGGAACTCGCGCTCGCCGTTGACAAGGTGCTGGGGCGCACGGAGGACAAGGACGACCCGAAGAGCGGCGTCACGCCGCCGAAGGACAACGCGCTCGACTGGGCGGCGCTCGTGGCGCGGCTGGAGGGGCAGAGCGGCATCCGCGCCGACGAGTGGCTGTGGGGACGCTCGGCGGGGTATTGCGTCCGCGCCTACAACGACCTTGCGGCGTTCGCCGACCGCTACGGCGCGGCGGCGGGCAACGGCGAACGGCGGCGCATGAGGGACTTGCTGGACGAGGCGATGGACGCGCTCGCCCGGTGCAAGGCCCGCATCGGGCGGCGAATCCGCGCCGAGCGCGTCAAGGCGGCGCAAGCGCGGATCGAGGCGGCGGAAGCGGCGGCTGGGGCGACGGCGACAGCAGGGGCGGACGCGCCTGACGGCGCGGGCAAGGAGGCGGCGGAATGAGCGACGACAGCATGGAGATGGTGTGGTCGATCGGGCTTCAGGACAAGGCCTCCGCCGAGATGGAGCGGCTGACGCGCCTCGCCGAACGGCTCCAGGCGCATTTCGAGGCGGCGTTCAAGGGCATCGCCGACTGGCGCGACGTCGTTGACACCTCGCTCGGCTACCTCGGCAGGGCGTTCGAGAACCTTGGCATGAGCGAGGAGAAGGCCTCGGAATCGCTCGTCAGGATCGGCACGGCGTTGGAGCGTTTCGTGAACGACGCCGCGCCGACGGCGGACACGATGGCGGCGGTGGCGACCGCGCTCCATGACGCGGGGCTGTCCGGCGACGAGTTCGTCAAGTGCCTGTCGCCGGTGACGGCGGCGATGAAGACGCTCTGGGAGCCGACGGACAAGGCAGCGGAGGTGTTCGGCGTGTTCAAGGAGCGGCTGGTCGCGCTCGGCGTCCCCCTTGAACTCTACAAGAAGGACTTGGAGGGGCTTCAGAAGCGGCTGGACGAGTTCACGCGGTCGGGCAAGGGCGCGAACGAGATACTGGAGGGGACGAAATCCCTGCTCTCCGACATCGGCATCGGCGACAAGGCCATTGGCGGCGTAATGGAGCCGATCACGGGGCTGGTGAACGCGGACGCCGAACAGGCGAAGCGAGCCGCCGACGAGCTGAAGCGGCTTCAGGCCGAACAGGAAAAGGCCGCCGCGTCCGCACGGCGGCTGGAGCGGCAGACGCAGACCTCCATGTCCCGCATCCAGCGGGCGATCTACCTTGCGACGAACGTGGCGAGCGGCAACTTCTACTCGCTGACACGCGCCCTGACGCTGTGCGCGGACAAGTTCAAGGTCATCGGGCTGTCGGCGGGCGTCGTCAGCGGCATCGGCGCAATCGGCGCGGCGGTCGCGGGCGTCGTCATGCTTTTCAACAAGTGGAAGAAGAGCATCGAGGAAGCGAAGAAGAAACTGGACGCCGTGCGCGAGGCGGACTTCCTTGCCCACCTGAAGCAGATGAAGGAGGTGCAGGGCGAACTCGCCGAGGAACTGACGAAGACCGTCTCGGCAATCGACAAGGCCCTCGAACGCGACCAACAGGAACTGACGCTGACGCGCGAGCGCATCAAGGCGCAGATCGAGCTGAACAGGCAACGCGCCCTGGAGGGCAAGAGCGGCGAGGAGGCGGAGCGCATCGGCCGCGAATACGACAGCCAGCTCTCCGCCATCGACCGACAGGCGTCCGACCACCAGATCGCGCTCCAGATCGAGGCGGCGCAAGCCAAGACGGACGCGCTCTACAAGCTGCTGGAGAAGTATGAGGGCGTCGAGCGCAAGTTTACGGACGTCGTGACCAGCGGCGGACGCACCTTCACGGTGAACGAGGGCGAAGCCCTCAACCTCCTCGAAGGGGAGAGCGTCGTCTCGGCGAAGGGCGGCAAGCGGCGCGTGGGCGGGCTTCTGGAGACGCTTCAGGCGAACTTCGACACGGCGAACGGCGACGAGGCGCGAATCTTCAACCGCCACCTGAACAAGATCGTCGAGAAGAAACTCGAAGCGCACCTCCGCCGCATCGCCGACCTTCAGAACGCGCCGATTCCGAACACGGCGGAAGCCCGCGCCGGACGCGAGGCCGCCATCGAACAGGCGAAGCGCGACATGGAACTGGCGCGGCGTGACGCGCTCCAGCGCGTTCCGGCAAGCGCGGACTTCAAGACGGAACTGCGCGAGGACGCCGACTACCAGCGGGCGAAGAAGCGCGTCGCCGAGCTGAAAGCGCAGCTGGAGGCGGCGCAAGCCGCCCGCGACAAGGTGCGCGAGGCCATCGCCGATTCCGAGGACAGGGAGGATTCGCTCCAGAAGACACAGGAGATCGAGGGGCGCAAGGCGGAAATCGCCATCGAGGTCGAGGAGCGCAAGCAAGAGCGCATCAAGGCGATCCGCGAGGCGGCGGAGCGTCAGGAGGAGATGAGGCTTCTCGCCGCGCACCACGCGTCGCTCGTCGCGGAGGGCAACGACGCGGCCTCTCGCCTTGCGGACGCACAGCAACAGGTCGCCACGGCGTGGGGCTGGTATCGCGACAGGGATTCGCTCCGCGCCCAGATCGCCGAGTGGGAGGACGACGCGGCGGCGCGGAAGCAATACGAGAAGGACTACCACTCGCTCGTCCACGGACGCAACGCGGAACGCTTCTCCGAGCTGAAAGACCTCCAGCGGCGCGGACGCTACGACGACCTGGAGGAGCAGATGGGCGAATGGCGGCGCAAGAAGCTGATCTCCGTGGACGATGAGGCGACGATGCGCGTCGCGCTCGCCAAGGACGAGGAGAAGCGGGCGCAGAAGGCCCTTGACGAGATCAACGAGGCGACGAAGAACGCCACCGCCTCGCTCGCCGCAATCGAATCGGCGATCACGGAAGGGGGCGACTGACATGGCGTGGCTTGAAACGAACACGGACAAGACGGCGGACGCCGCGAGCGCAAAGCTGCTCGTCTCGCAGTCCGAGACGACGGACTACCTCTACCAGCACCCGGACGCGCCGCTGAAGACGACCGTCAAGACCGAGGTCACGCTCTATCGCGGGCTGACGCAAGCGGCGGCGACCGCGCTCGCGACGTCGCTCGTGAAGAGCGGCGACCTAAAGGTCGTGTTCTACTACGGGAACGGCACGGTGAACGGCGAGGTCGTCGCCGCGCTGTCCGGGTCGAAGACGGACGTGCAGGCCCAGCGCACGGACGAGACAGGCCAATGGCAAGTGACGGCGACCAAGACCACCTACACGCCCAACGGCGGGAGCTGGAGCACGAGCAACAGCGGAAGCATCACCACCTCCAAGACCAAGAGCGCGTCCGCCACCTTCTGCGGCGTCGCGTATACGCCGAAATACCATGTTGACTTCTACGGACACAAGACCGTCACCGGGACGTCGCCAGTTTATGTATGGCAAGGCGAGGAGACGACATCCGTGACGGAACGGCAGGGGACGGAGCCGACCGTGTCCGTGAGCCAGGTTGATGCCGAGGGGCAAGTCACTTTCGGCGACAAGGACTACGGACAGGTGACGAAGCGGCTGGGGAAGCGCGTCACGATCAGCGCGTCCATGCTCCCGCAGGGCAAGGGGTGGAGCGTGACGACGACAACGACCGTTTTCTCGTAATCGGGGGCGACTTATGTTGCGGCTTTTTCACTCTCAACATCCCCTGTTCCCTGTGCGTTGGGCGAACGCCGTCACCTCCTGGCTTCTCGGACTGCGCTCCAACAGCGGCTCGCTCACCATCAACAACACGGCGACGCCCGGCAACGGCGACGGGCCGTCCATCGACGTCAATCTCGCGTGGGCAAAGGCGCTCATCGCGAGCGAGACGCCGCGCCCGGAGACGGAGCGCGTCACGGAAGACCTCGTGCCGCCAGAAGAGTGGAATACGGACGACGGCAAGGGCTACGGCGACGAACAGACAGAGACAGTCGAAGACAGCGGCGGCAATTCGTTTGAGGCAACACACTATCCCTGTTGCGGAAAGAACATCCTCCCGGCGGCGGCAGACCACCGCCACAAGAGCAACATCGCGCCGACGGACGAGGTTGTCGGGAACGGCTACAGCGAAGAGGGTGATGTCGGGTCGAGCGTCTACGCCGCCCGCTTCGACCACCAGCACCCCTACCCCACGGCGGATGAGGTAGTGGCGGACGACGGCGGCACGGAGATGACGGTGCAGGCCGCGCTCGAAGACCACAACACGCGCATCGAGGCGTTGGAGAACGAATCCGCGTGCGA
>CAVEND010000015.1:0-10257 GCA_963616865.1 Faecalibacterium prausnitzii
CGGGACGAGCGTCCGAGCGCGAGGATGCTCACGGCCATCTTCGAGCGGTGCCCCGACCTCCTGGCGCATCCGGCCACGAGCGAGGCGATCCAGAAACTCTACCTCGACTTCATCACCAACGGCCACCGGCTGCCGGCGAGGTATGGCAAGGGCGGGACGATCCTCGCGAAGGAGTGCGTGTGAGGCGCGTAACGGCGGAGGTTGGATTTGGACAGAGTTTACCCAGTTCGGTATGACGACGCGCAGTATGACGGCTTGGAGAAGGCCGCCAAGCGGTTCAACGTGACGGGGCGGCAGAAGGCCCAGCGTCAGATCAACCAGCTCTACATGGCCTTCTTCGGCATCATCCACGACCCCATCGCGGCGGCGAGCATGTCGGCCTTGATAGACCGCCGTCGCGGCAGGGCGAGGAGGAAGCGACGCGCACCGTCGGAGGAGGGGACTGGGGCATGAGGGCGGACTACTGGAGCGTCTTGGAGCCCGTCGCGGTCGATCCGGCGCGGAAGTCCTGGAAGGACGTCCTGCGCAACCTCGTCTTCCACGCGAACCTCGAAGGCGTCGCCTGGCCGAGCGTCGCGACGATCCGAGCCGAGACCGGCTACAAGAGCGCGAAGGCCGTCATCGACGCGCTCGCGGGGTTGCGGTCGCTTGGGCTCATCCGCCCCGCCGACGACGCGCCGACGAGATCCGGGCGCGGTCGCGTGGGGCGTTGGATGATCTCGTCGGAGTTGTCAACACTTGTTGATAACCTCGAAAAACGCCCTGACATACCAGAGCGCGACACGGTTATAAAAGGTGAACTCACTTCACCTTTTCCAAAAAAGGTGAACCTACTTCCAAAAAAAGGTGAAGTGACTTCCAAAAAAGGTGAAGTGACTTCACATAGAATATATAAAGAAGAAAATAAAGTAAGTGAGTCAGTAAGTATGGCGCGAAAAGGTGAACCTACTTCACCTTTTGTCAATAACTCCAAAAACGCGGCGCGGAAAGCCGTCCAAACCCACTCGGCTGAAGAATTGCTCGAACCGCATGGGGGCGGGCTCAGCGAGGTTGCGCCTTCGGCGCTCAATGATGGGGGTGGCCCATCCAAAGTCCCGGCTCCGATGAGCATAGACAAGCTCTTCCCCGAAATCAAGCCCGACAGGAAACCCGTCGACTACCTCTCGCTTTGCTCGGAACTCGGCTGGAAGCCGAACGACCGCGTCTCCGTGCCCGACAAGGCCGCGCTCGAACAGGCTCGGCGGGCGGTCGTCGCGTGCGCGTATCGCGAGGGGCTCTCGACCGCCGAGGCCAAGAAGTTCCTGCGCTGGAACGCCGGGCGCAAGTGGGGCGGCGTCGACCGCGCGAGCTGCGTTCGCGACCTCGCGAAACTTTGGCTTGAGAAGTGGCAGAAGGAAAGCTGGGACGACTTCTGCGAAGAGCGGAACCGCCGCGTCGAGTGCGCGAGGCGGCGCGAGGAGCAGAAACTCCGCGCCCAACTCGCCGCCGGGAGGCAACCGTGAAAAACGCCCTTTTTCGTCAGTCATCGTCAGTCAAGGAAAGCATGACACGGTTCAGGACATGAAACAACCAAATTTGCAAGAATACGCGTTCGCGATGAAGGTCGCCTACGGAACGCCGCAACGCGACGCCTACATCGAAGTCTTCGGCGGCGACCCGAAGACACCGAAGGAAATCAACGCCCTCGACGCGAGGGCTTCCCGCCTCGTCGGGCGCGAGGACATCGCGACGCTGATCACGGACGAGCAGAAACTCAAAGGGCAGCGGATCTCGGCCGAGGAGCGGAAGATGGCCGAGGAGATCCGGCAGAACCTCGGCGCGAGCGTCCTCCTCGCGCAGAAGTCGGGCGACACCCTGAAGGCGACGACGCTCAAGGGGACGGAACTCTACCTCAAGTCGACCGGGCAGTTCGCGCCGGAGGAGCACATCCTCAAAAACGGCGGCGTCGTGCCGGGCGCGTTCATCCCGAAGGGCGTCGAGGGCATGAGCGAGGACGACCTCAAGAAAATCGCCGGGATCGGGCGCGGCGAGACGATTGACGCGGAGGCGGTGGCCAAATGATCACGCCCGAACAGGCGCGGGCGGAACTGTTGCGCCGGAAGGCGCGGACAGACCTCCTCGCGTTCATGAGCTACTGCTGGTGGATGCCGACGCCGCTTCGGATCGGGCGGCACACGTTCGCGACGTGCGCGCGGCTCACGAGGGCGGTTGACGACTACCTCCTGCGCGGCAAGATGACCTACCTTCTCATCAACATGCCGTTCCGCCACGGCAAGAGCGACATGGTGTCCCGCGCCCTCCCGGCCTACTTCCTCGGACGGTGCGCCCAGAAGCAGCCGAACGTGATCATGTCCGGCTACGGCGCGTCGCTCATCGAGGGCTTCTCGTCGAAGGTGCAGGAGATCGTCCGCTCGGAGGCCTACGCGAAGGTGTTTCCGAAGACAACCATCGCGGGCAAGGGGTCGGCGGCGGAGTGGCGAATCGCCGACAGCCAGTCGACGGTCTACGCGATGGGTCTCGGCGGCGCGATCACCGGCAAGGGCGGCAACCTCATCGTCGTGGACGACTACTGCAAGAACCGCGAGGAGGCCGAGTCCAAGGCGATCCGCGACAAGATGTGGAACAGCTTCAAGGACGACCTCTCGACGCGCTTCAACTCCGGCGGCGGGATCATGGTCGTGTGCGCGACGAGGTGGCACGGCGACGACATCAGCGGGCGCATCCGCGAGCGCATGGCCGAGGACGGGGACTACCCGCGCTACGAGGAGCTCGTGTTCCCGGCGCGGAAGGAGGGCGACTACGAGATCCTCTTCCCGGAGCTCTACGACGAGAAGTGGTATCGGACGCAGAGGACGCAGCTCGGCCCGTATTCGGCCGCCGCGCTCCTCGACTGCGACCCCGTGACGAACGAGACGGCCGCGTTCAAGGAGGACTGGATCGCCGACACCGTCTACTCGAAGGCGCCGCCGCGCGATTCGATGAACGTCTACATCTTCGTGGACGGCGCGAACTCGAAGAAGAAGGACTCGGACTACACGACCATGTGGGTGGTCGGGCTCGGCGCGGACGCGAACTACTACGTCCTCGACGCGATCCACGACCACCTCGACCTCGACGAGCGGACGCGGGCGGTCATCCGCCTCCACCGGAAGTGGAAGCCGGTCGCGGTCTTCTGGGAGCAGGTCGGGTGCATGAGCGACGTCGCGCACATCAAATACGTGCAGAACAACACCGAGAACTACCGCTTCCCGATCATCGCGGTCTCGCGCGGCGCGAGGGACAACAAGAAGATGCGCATCCTCAACCTGCAGGCCCCGTTCTCGCAACGGAGGATTTGGCTTCCGCAGTTCGGCGAGATCATGCGCCCCGGCTCGGACGGGCGGATGCACGACGTGATCAAGGACTTCGTCGACGACGAGTATCTTGTCTACCCGAACTCGAAGCACGACGACATGCTCGACCCACTCGCGGACATCCTCGACGAGCAGGTCGCGAGGCAACTCGCGTGGCCGGAGACGCGCGAGCGCGAGGAGTTGTCCGAGGACAGCGCGGACGACATCTTCTCGCGCTGAAAACGCCTGTGTGGCGCGTTTCGCGAAAAGTTGTCAAGCAAAAAATTGAAAAATTTTTCGCGAAAGGCGTTTCGCCCTTTATTCATCGGGGTGAAGTCGACTTTTTGGGGATCAGCATACCGAATCGCGACATTAGTATCGCGATTCGGTATTGTCTCGACTTTTCGAGACCATGGTGTATACTATGCGCCGACGGCACGAGGCGTGAGCCACGACGGCGGGCGCGGGAGGCCGGGCGAAACGAAAGGGAAGCGTCATGGGATCTTCTGGCGGTGGAAGCGCGAGCAGCGCGAGTTATCCGGTCTACACATACGCGGGGACCGGGAGCGGCGGATCGTCCTCGTCGTCCAACTCGGTGACGAGCGCGGTCGCGAAGTCGATCTCGACGGGCGCGGAGGCGCAAGTCCAGGCGCAGACGCAGTCGCGCCAGCGGTCGAGCGGAATCATCTCGACGTTCAAGCGGTTCATGTCGAGCGACGCCTCGAAGGGCAAGAACAAACTGGGGGCGTAATCCGTTTCTCTTCAGACACGGCCATGGCGATAGACTTCCAGAAGATCCGCAAGCACGCCTACCGGCGGTGCAACGACATGTTCACCGCCTTCGAGCGTCGCAAGAAGATCCTCCTGGAGACGGCGCGGGAGTTCAAGCCCCTCGCCGTCCCCGGCCTTGAGCTGGGCGTCGAGCAGATCGCGGACGGCTGGCACTTCGACGACGAGCACCGGATGCTCACGACGGTTCCGCTTCAGATCCTGCGCAAGTCGGCCGGGGGCTTCCTCGCGAACCTCACCAGCCCGGCGCGGCCGTGGTTCGACCTTTTGCCGTCGAAGAACGAGAAGGTCGAGCACACCGTCAAGATGGCGTTGAACAAGCTGAAGGAGGCGACCGAGAAGACGTTTCAGCGGACGAACGCCTACGCGCAGTGCTACAAGCTTTTCGAGGACGTGATGTGGGCGGGCTTCGGGTGCATGATCATCAGCGAGGACGAGGAGAGCATCTGTTCGTTCCAGACGCTGCGCGTCGGCACCTACGCGCTCGACATCGGCAAGAACGGGCTCGTCGACCGCGTGGCGCGGCGTTTCGCGTGGACGCCGGAGCAGATCCTCGAAACCTTCGGCCCCGACTGGACGCCGGAGTTCGTCAAGGAGCTCGTCAAGAAGGGGTCGGCGAAGCGTCTTGAAATCTGGAACCTCATCGAGCCGAACCCGCAGGGCTTCAACCGCAAGTTCGACCCCATCGAGAAGGATGGGCGCAAGGTCGTCGACGAGGGGAACGAATACCGCAGCTTCTACTTCATGAAGGGCGCGGGGCCCGTCGACAAGAGGCACGGCGAGAGGTGCGGCATCCTGCGCATCACCGGCTACACGCACAACCCGATCATCGCGCCACGCCTCGACTACGAGCAGGGCGACGTCTACGGGCTTGGGCGCGGCATCGACGGCATCTACAACGCGCGGGGCGTCCAGACGTTCAAGGCGGACGAACTGCGCATCGACGGCGTCCGCGCCCAGCAGCCGGTCGTCGCGACGAGCGACTTCAAGAACCGCATCCAGCTGGGGCGCAAGGGCGTGAACATCGCGAAGCAGGGCGAGCAGGTGAAAGACCGCGTCGTGCCGATCTTCTCGACGCTGCCGGACGCCTCCGACACGCGGCAGTGCATGCTTGAGTCGAAGGAGGAGCTTGAGGAGCTCTTCTACGTGGACGCCTTCGCGGTCATCGACTCGCAGAAGAACAACCCCGGCGTCAAGACGGCGACCGAGATCGAATACCTGAAGACCGAGAACCTGGCGAAACTCGGCGCGATCACGATCAACCTCAACATCGAGATGCTCGACCCGATGGTCAGGACGGTGTGCAAATACACGTTCGACCGCGACCACACGACACTGACGGACGAACACCGGCAGATCTTGGGCGAGAGCGGCATCCTCAACGGCATCGAGGTCGAATACGTCTCGCAGATCGCGCTCGCGCAGAAGGCCGGCGCCCTCACGAGCGTCCAGCAATACATCGCGTTCGCGGGAACGCTCGCGGCGATGAAGCAAGACCCGCTCGACAATCCGGCGGACAACGTTGACACCGACGCGGCGTTGAAGCTCGTCGGGCAGATGCTCAACGTGCCGGAGATCGTCAACAAGGACGAGAAGGACGTCGAGAGGAAGCGCGAGACGGCGAAGGAGGCCGCGGCGCGTCAGCAGCAGACGGCCGAGATGGGCGTGATGGCGAACTCGGCGAAGCAGATCGGGGAGATTCCGCTCGACAAGGCGCACGTCGGCGGGGCGATTGCGGAGGGGCTGAAGTGAAGACGAACAAGGAGAGGACGTTCGACGCGCTCTTCGAGCGTCGAAGCGAAGACCCGAAAGTCACGCGCGAACAGGCCGTGGAGTTGGAGAGGCGGCGCGACTGGTTCGGCCGTCTCCTCGCCAACAAGGACTTCACCGACTTCCTCACGGAACTCGAACTGCGCTTCGGCGGGCTGAACTACGGGACGGAGGAAGTCGACGCGTTCACGCAGGGGAAACTCGGCATGCTCGGCGACATCAAGGCGATGCTCCTCGTTTCGGAGCGAGCGCCGAAGGTCTACGCGGAGATCACGCGGCGGTTCTACCAAGGGCAGACCGACGACTGGCAGGAGATTTTGTCACAAGACAAGAAGGAGACCACAAATGAATAGACTCATGACGGTGATTTGCGGCGGACGCCTCTACATGGCGGAAGCCGCAGGAGGCGGCGGCAACAACCCGTCACCCTCGCCCACGCCCGCGCCCGCGCCCGCGTCAACGCCCGCGCCAGCGTCAACGCCAACGCCCACGCCCGCGCCAGCCACGCCCACGCCAACGGACGGCGATCCGAAGCCTGGCGAGGGCGGCGATCCAAAGCCGTCGTCCACCGAGCCGACGAGCGCGGCGGGCAAGACGCTTGAGGGCGATCCGAAGCCCGGCGAACCGAAGCCCGGCGAGAGTGGCGAACCGAAGCCCGGCGAGCAGAAGCCGACGGACGGCGAGCCGAAGCAATACACGGACGAGGACTTCACGAAGGCGATTGTCACGTCGGACGCCGTCAAGAAGGCGGCGGGCGACGACGAGCTCCAGCTCTCGCCGGAGCTCGTCAAGGGGATGCTCCCGGCGATCCGCAAGGCGAACCTCTCGCCCGAACAGGCGAACGACCTCGCGAACGAGCTCGCCGCGCAGCAGATCGCGGCGGCCAAGGCGCATTACGAGGAGCGCGTCGCGGACATCAAGCAGATGAACGACGAGGCGATGAAGCTCTTCCCCGACAAGACGAGCTGGGACGCCATCGGCGCGGGCATCAAGCACTTCTTCAAGCCCGGCGGGGCGATGTTCGAGACAATCGCCCACTCGGAGCTGGGGAGCGACCCGGAGTTCCTCGCGATGATGAAGTGGGTCGGCGAGCGCGTCTCGAAGGACAGCCTCGGCGGTGCGCCCGGCGCGGGCGGGGAGAAGAGCGTCAGCTACGAGAAGGCGCTCATGGGATAGGATTTCCGGCTCGCATGTCGCAGGTCGGGACAACAACAAAAAATGAAAGGTCACAACAATGGCTCATGAAATCAACCCTGGCGAAGGGATTTCTTTGAACGACCTGCGCGAAACGTTCGAAGACAAGTCCTCGATCCAGCGAATCGTGGTCGACGAGATCCACAATCACGACGACCTCATCTCGGACGTGAAGTTCTATCCGTCCACCAAGACCGACCGCGACGAGGCGGAATACGAGACGGGCAAGCCCAAGGCCCGCCACCACATGATGGGCGAGGGGCGCGTCGCGTCCGGCCGCTCCAGCCAGGTCAAGTCCACGACGCCCTGCGAGAGCTACGCGATGCTCCGCATCCTCGAGGACCGCTACCTGCGCCACAAGAAGGCCGGCACAGCCGAGGAGTTCCTGCGCAAGGAAGTCCGCGCCCAGGTCGCCTCCCTCGGCGAACTGATGGTGATGGACATGCTCTACGGCAGCCGCAAAGTCGACATCAAGGGCATGAACGGCCTGGCGACGTTCTACTCGAAGGTCGGCTCGACCTACGGCGCGGAGCTGGACTACACGACGCGCACGATGGACGGCTTCCCGTCCTCGCTCGACAAGAACACCGAGGCGAACACCGCGAACCTCCGCGACATCTTCGCGGTCACGTTCTCGGCCGAGGGCGTCAAGCCGTTCTACCCGAAGGACGTCGCGAACATCGGCCTCGACTTCGGCGAGAAGATGGAGCGCGTCCCGGAGAAAGACCCGAAGAACGGCGGCACGGTGTGGTATCTGGAGCGCGTCTTCACGTGGAACGGCGGCCTCAACGTCGTCAACCCGACGAAGGCGGGGCGCCTCTGCAACTTCCCGATCGACAAGATCGCGACGGCGAGCGGCTACGCGAGCGAGCTCCTCCAGAAGCTCATCCGCTTCACCGACCTCGTCAAGGCGGGCCCCGGCGAGAAGACGCTCCTCTACATGGATCCGATGCTGTGGACGGAGATCAAGATCCTCCTCGCGTCGCTGAAGTGGTCCAACGCCTTCAAGGACGAGGACATCGACACCACCCACAAGCGCATGCTCTTCGGCAAGGAAGTCCGGCTCAACGAGAGCCAGGCGTTCGCGCAGAAGCTCGTCGCCTGACAAAACGAGAAAGGAACAGAAGAAAATGCACTACACAGCAGTTGAAGACCTCTTCCTCCGCGAAGAGACGATCAGCAACGCCGCCTGCCCCGTCAAGGGCAACAAGAGCGTGGCCGAGGTCGCCGCGCTCACCTCCTCGGAGGTGGAGACCGGCGACGTCTACAAGCTCACCACGACCGGCTACATCGCCTCGAAGGTCTACTTCAAGGACTCTTTCGTCAAGGCGACGGTCTCCGGCACGTCCGTCACCTGGGCGGAGGCCGCCGCGACCGACATCGTCGGCTACAAGGAGTCCGAGATCCGCGACTGGAAGCGCTGGGGGCGCGACCACTCGAAAGACCTCGGCATCGCCGCGTGGGTCGAGAACGGCGCGTCGCTCACCAAGGGCGCGGCGACCGTGATCCTCGAAACGTCCGCCAACAAGGAGGACTGGACGGAGATCGCGTCGGCGGCCGGCTCGGCGAGCGGCATCGACAAGGACGGGCGCCTCGCGTTCTTCCTCCTGCCGCGCGGCGGGATCAAGCAGTTCGTCCGCGTCAAGGTGAAGGTCACCGACACGTTCGGGAGCGCGTCCGAGGTGATCGCGCCCGTGCTGACCGTCGGCCTTGAGAACGACGCGGAGCTGGACATCGACGCGACGATGATCCAGCCGAAGATCGGCTGACAAACTTACCTCCGCCTCCGGGCTTCTTGTGCGCTCTTGGCCAATCGCAAGCCGCCGCAAGACCCATAATCCTTCACCGGAGGCGGAGGAGTTCCAACATCGTTTTTGACACAACGGGGAGACCAAAGACATGAAGGCAATCTGCATCAGCGCGTGCGAGGTCGACGGCCTCGGCATCGTCACGCCGGGCGAGGAGATCGAGCTCGCGGACGGCTACGCGAAAGACGGGCGCATCAACCTGCACTTCGTCATCGACCAGAAGACGGTGAGAGACCCGAACGCGAGGAAGCCCGATTTCGACGCGGACAAGGACGCGTGCCGCGAGCGGTTCAAGAAGTCGCTCTACAACGAGACGGACTGGTGGAAGGCCGTGAACAAGCTCATGGACGAGGGCGCGACGATCCCCGACGAGATCCTCGACCGGAACGACGCGACGCTGACGGACGAGGAGCGCGTCGAGCGCCTCGCCGCGATTTGGACGGACAGCTACGGGTGGGCGTTCCCGACCGATCCGCAGACGGACGCGCCCAAGGCCGACAAGTCCGAGACGCCGCCGAGGGGCTCTCGCGGGAAACAGCCGAAGGCCGAGGCCGAGCCGCTCTTCGACAACGGGAAATAACTGAAAGGCATTGGGGAAGATGGCGAAGGAAGTCACATTTGAAATCGACGCCGAGGCCGGGACGCTCGTCCAGGACGGAGCGCTCTTCGTCGGCGGACAGGCTTTCGTCAACTTCTCCGGCTACGGCGGCACGTCGCCGATCCTGATCCTCTTCCAGCGCCGGCCGGGGAACGTCCTCGCGCCGATCCAGATGACGCAGACGCCGGAGGGCGCGGCAAAGCCGCAGCTCGACCTCAACAACGTCGCGGCGCGTGAGTGTTTCGCGTGGAACAACCGCGAGAGGCCCCAGGCGAAGGTCGTCCTTGAGGCGTATCTCGTCGATGGGGAAAGCGTCGAAGTCAAGACGGTCGAGAGCGTCTCGACGCTCGTCATCACGGGGTCGAAGTGGATTCTCGCGTCGGGACAGGCGCAGATGGGATGGTCTCCCGTCAATTTCGAGGCGGACGGCACGGCCGTGTCGCTAAAAGGCGAGAAAGGCGAGGCGGGGGCGCAGGGCGAGAGGGGCGCGACAGGCGAGGCGGGCCCGCAGGGGCCGAGGGGCGAGCGCGGCGAGAAAGGCGACAAGGGAGAGAAAGGCGACAAGGGTGACGCGGGGGCGCAAGGCGCGACGGGCCCCAAGGGCGACAAGGGCGACGCGGGGGCGCAGGGAGAGAAAGGCGAGAAAGGCGACAAGGGCGACCAGGGCGAGAAAGGCTATCGCGGCGACAAGGGAGACAAGGGCGACAAGGGAGAGAAAGGCGACAAGGGCGACGCTGGGGCGCAAGGAGCGACCGGCCCCAAGGGC
>CAVEND010000016.1:0-10173 GCA_963616865.1 Faecalibacterium prausnitzii
ATGCACCAAGCACTAAGCACCAGGCACTTGATTTGAGTTTTAGACAGTGGTATAATCATTTCCATGACTATCAAAAAGCCAATGAAAGCACCGACGGATTTGGCCGCCCCCGCTTCGGGCGGCGCGGCCATCGCCAGTCGGTTGCGTCTCGATGCCCCGGACCCGAAGGCGCGGACTTCCGTCTCGACGACGGGCGCGAAGGTCGCGCTCGGCGCGGCGGCCGTCTCGCTGTTGGTGACGGGCGTTCTCGTCTACATGCTCTGGAGGCATTGGGAATTCCTCATGCCGGCCTAAAGGGCCCAAAGCGGAGATTGACGGCGATGAAGGACGTGATGCGTTCCCCACGGGCGCAAGCGGCTGTTCGGCTGGCGCTTGACGAGGATCTTGCCGACGCGGAGCGGGTTCGCCCCCGCGAAGCGTGGTGCGACGCGACGAGCCTCGCGCTCGTCGACCCCGACGCGGTGGCGACCGGGGAAATCTACGCGAAGGGCGCGGGGTGCGTCGTCGCGGGCGCGACCGTCGCCCGCGCCGTCCTGCGCGAGGTCGATCCGAAGGTCAAGGTGACGATCCTGAAGCCCGACGGCTCGTCGGTGAAGCCCAAGGAGCCGATCCTCACCTTTCGTGGCAAGGCGCGGTCGATTCTCGCGGCCGAGCGGACGGCCCTCAATTTCATGCAGCGGATGTGCGCGACGGCGACGCTGACAAAGAAGTTCGTGGACGCGACGAGGAAATATGGCACGCTCATCCTCGACACGCGCAAGACGACGCCGGGGCTGCGCGTCTTCGAGAAGCACGCCGTCCTCTGTGGCGGCGGCACGAACCACCGCCTGGGGATGTATGACCGCGTGCTCATGAAGGACAACCACCGCCGCCTGTGGCGCGGGGGCGATCCCGACGCGCTTGACCAGGCCGTTGTCGCAGCGCGGAAAGCGTTTCCACGCCTCGCGGTCGAAGTCGAGGTCGAATCCATCCGCGAGTGCGAGAGCGCGCTCAAGGCGAAGCCCGAATGGATCATGCTCGACAACATGTCCATCGCGGACATGAAAAAATGCGTCCGCCTCTGCCGTGGCATCTCCAAGACGGAGGCCTCGGGCGGCATCACGCTGGATCGGGCGAAGGAGGTTGCCGCGACGGGCGTCACGGCCATTTCGCTCGGCTGCCTCACACATTCGGCGGGATCCGTCGATCTCTCGCTCGAATGGACGGCTTCTTTAAAGTAAAAGGAATCACATGAAGACTCTTCTCGCTTTTCTCTCTCTCGCCGCCGTGGGTTGCTCCGCCTGCTTTCAGGAAACGCCCTACCCCGACACGATTGACGAGGGGTTCGTGAGCCTCTTCGACGGCACGGACTTGGCCGCGTGGGAAGGCTCGCCCCTCTTCAAGGTTGAGGCGATTGAAACGCGCCTCGCCAATGGAACGGTGAAGAAGGAAAACGTCATCGCCTTCACGCAAGACATCTCGCGTCCGGGCGAGAACCTCGTCACCCGCGAGACGTTCGGCGATTTCGTTCTGCGCTTCGAGGTGCGGCTCCCCGAAAACGGCGACAGCGGCATTGGCGTGAGGATGCCGACCGCCTCCGTTGACGCGGCTTACGAGGCGATGTGCGAGATCCAGCTTCTCGACGACGGCGGCTCGTCGTTCTACGACCGCGCGAAGAACGTTGACCGGCTCGACCGCGCCGACCGCTATTCGTGCTCGGCGTTCGGCCTCGCGGCGGCCAAGCGCGACAACGTGAACCGCCAGATCGGAGGCAAGGACAGGAACTTCACGGGCGGCGGCAGCTACATGCGTCGGCCGGGCTTTTGGAACTTCGTCGAGATCCGCGTGGCGGGCGAGGAGGTCGAGGTCGTCCTCAACGGCACTCTCGTCACCAAGGCCGACTTCAGCGCGTTCCGTGGCGATGGCGACACGCTCGACGGCAAGCCCCATCCCGGCCTTCGTCTGACGGAAGGGCGCATCGGCCTGTTGGGCGCGAGCAAAGGCGTCCAGTTCAAGAACATCCGCGTTCTGCGTCTCCCCAAGGGTGCGCGGCTGGGCGGCGTTTGCCCCAAGGCCGTCATGAAAACGCCGTGCGGCTTCACGCCTTATTTCACGGGCGATGAATCGCAACTGCGGACGATGTGGAAGGGCGTGACGACCGAGGGTGGCTTCGACAATCCCGTCGTCCGCCACCGCGCGTCGGCGGAAAAACGCGACGCGATGCAGAAAAAGGCCGACGCCCTGCGCGACGCGCATTGGCACGTTCGCGACGGTGCGCTCTTCTTCGACGGCTTCAAGGGCGGCTATTCGCTCGCGACAGCGCGTGACTACGGCGATTTCGAGTTGTGGGCCGACTGGCGGCTTCTTTCCATCACGGGCGATTCGGGGCTTTACTTGCGCGGGGCGCCGCAAGTCCAGATTTGGGATGCCAATAACGAGTGGGGCATCGGATCGGGCGGCCTTTACAACAACCAAAAGAACCCCTCGTCGGCGACCGTCATCGCCGACAAGAACGTCGGCGACTGGAACCGCTTCCACGTCATCATGCGCGGCGAGAAGGTGTCGGTGTGGCTCAACGGCGTTCTCGTCGTGGACAACGTGACCTTGGAGAACTACTGGGATCGCAAGCAAGCCATCTTCCCCGTGGAGCAGATCGAACTCCAGTGCCACGGCGATCCGATTGAGTGGAGGAATGTGTTTATTAAGGAGCTTTGAGGAGTGCTTGGTGCTTAGTGCTTAGTGCTTAGTGCGGAGTGCGAAATTCATGTCGTCTATTTCTTTAACACAGAGTCACAGAGTCACAAAGGCACAGAGTTTGACAAACATGAAAAGGTTATCCAATTTCTCTGTGTCTCTGTGCCTCTGTGTTAAAATATAAATTTTGAATCAACAAAGGATAACAAAATGAACAAGACAAGAAGGGAGTTTTTGAAGGCGTCGGCGGCGTTCGGCGCGTTCAACCTGATTCCCGCCAAAGTTCTTTGGGGCGCGACCGCGCCCTCCAACCAGCTCACGCGCGCGCTCATCGGCTTCGGCGTCATCGCCCACAGCGAGAACCACCTGCCGTTCCAAGGCTCGCGTCTCGTGGGTCTCACCGACTGCTACCAGCCGCGCATCGACGCGGGCATCGCGGCGGCCGCCGAGGCGGGTTGGGGCAAGGTCAAGGGCTACAGGAACTTTCTGGAGCTTCTCGACGACCCCGGCGTCGACATCGTTCACATCTGCACGCCGCCGCACTGGCACGGCGTTCAGAGCGTCATGGCGGCGAAGGCCGGCAAGGACGTTTGGTGCGAGAAGCCGATGACGCGCACCGTCGGCGAGGGCAAGCGCGTCAAGGAGGTCATCGCCGAGACGAAGCGGATGTATCGCATCAACACGTGGTTCCGCTACCAAGGGACGTTCTACGGCTTCGGCACGCCCGTCGAGCCGATCCGCCAGATCGTGGAGAACGGCCTCCTCGGCGACGGCCCGATTCGCTGCGTCTTCGGCGAAGGGCAGGGCTTCTCGTGGAAGTTCGGCTGGTCGGGGCGCGTTCAGGACACGGCGCAGGAGATTCCCGCCGGACTCGACTGGGACATGTGGCTGGGCCCTGCGCCGTTGAAACCCTACACCGACCACCGCTTCGGCACGTCCTTCCGTGGCTACTGGGACTACGACTCGGGCGGGCTTGGCGACATGGCGCAGCACTACCTCGACCCCTTGCAGTATCTCCTTTGCAAGGACGACACGTCGCCCGTGAAGATCGACTACACGGGGTTGAAGCAGCACCCGGAGGCGGTGGGCAGCTTCGACCGCTTCACGCTCACCTACGCCGACGGCACGGAGGTGATCCTCGACGGCGACGTCTCGCTCCGCGACGAGCCGCTCCTGCGCGGCTCGAACGGCCTTTGCGTCTACAAGAAGGCGAAGGACGGCCAGACGCTCCGCATCAAGGACGCGAACGGCTGGTGGCCGGAGGAGAAGGTCTTGGCGACGCTCGCCTCGCTCCCGAAACCGAAGCCGCAGCAGACGGACTTCATCGACTCGTGCCGCACGCGGACGCCGTTCGCGCTCAACGAGTCGACGAGCTTCCGTTCGTCCTCGATGTTCAACCTCGCCATCGTCGCGTGGCGTTTGGGGCGCGGGTTCGAGTTCGACCCCGACACGCTCCACGCGAAGAACGACGAGGCGGCCGAGCGGCTCCTCTATCAGGACGACATGATGCGCGAGCCTTGGCGCCGCGAGATGTTTGGCTAAAGATGAAAGGACTTTTGAAGATGAAACTCTCTCTCGTTGCCGCGACGCTTGGCGCGGCTCTCTTGGTCGGCTGCGCGACCACGGGCAAACTCGCCCCGTCGGACGCGAACGCCTACGACGACTACGGCAAGGGCATGGCGCACGTCGATGGCTACGACATGGCCTACGAGTGGCAGCGCAAGAACCCGGATCTCGTCGCGCAGGCGACGACGCCTGAAGTTCTCGCCGCCTTCGTCGCGACGGACGCGGCCGCCGACGCGCTCTTGGCGAAGATCGGCACGGCCTACACGGGCGATCCCGTCGCGCTCACGCAGATCGCCGCCGTCACGCAGCTCGTCATGTGCCCGAAATGCCCGAAGGCGGCGCAAGGCCGCCTCGTGTGGACGGCCGCGCTCAAACGCGCCCGCGCCGCGACGAACGACGGCTACGTGCGCACGTTCTGCGACCAGCAGCTGCGCCTCTGCGACAACGTTCGGTAAGTCGTGAGACTTCTCGTCATTGACGTCGGAAACACCTCCACGGCCGTCGGGATTTGGTCTCGCGGCCGTGTGAGCCACGTGCGCCACATCGACGAGGAGGTCTGCGGCCTGAAGGGTCTCGGCGACATCGAGCCGTTCGACGCCGTTGCCTACGCCTCCGTCGTCCCGTCCCGCGACGCGAAGTGGAAGAAGTCGGCGCACGCCCAGGGGTATTGGTTCCACCAAGTCACCCACCGCGACTTCGCGGACTCGCCGCTCTTGACCATCGACTACCCCGCGCCGGAGACGATTGGGGCCGACCGCCTCGCCGACGCGGCGGGGGCCGTCGCCCGCTACGGGGCGCCCGTCCTCGTCATGGACTTCGGCACGGCGCTGACGGCGGCCGTCGTCACGGCGGGCGGCGTGTGGCGCGGCGGGGTGATCGCGCCCGGCTTCCCCTTGATGCGCGACTACCTTTTCGAGCGGACGGCGAAACTGCCGCGCATGGAGCTGGGGCGCGGCCGCGCTCCGAAGATCGGCCGCTCGACCGAGGAGGCGATGCGCTTTGGCGCGCTCGTCGGCTATCGCGGCATGGTGCGCGAGATCGTCACGCAGTTGCAGGAGAATTTCAAGACGACGTTCAAACTCGTCGCCACGGGCGGCTTCGCGCGTTGGGCGCTCCGCGACGCGGGGCTTCCCTTCGTCATCGACCCGACGCTGACGCTCTACGGCGTGGGGCTTGTCGCCGAGAGGAGGCTTTCCACATGAGAACCGCGCTCTTTGCGCTCACCGCCGCGTGTCTCGCCGCCCTGTCGGGGTGCGGGCCTTTTTGGGTTGACCCCTACATCACGGTCAAGGAGTCGTCGCTCAACTGGGTGGCGATCCAATACTACGACATGAACCGCGATCCGATCCGCCGCACGGGCGTCGAGATCTACGGCAACGGCCTCGTCCTCGTCAAGCGCGGGACCAGCGAGCTCGTCTCAAACGACTTCGCGAAACGCTACACCCACGAGTCGTGGGCGAACATCCGCACGGCGCGTCTCCAGATCGCCCCGAAGGACGCGAACGACATCTTCCAGAACCTCGTCAACCACGGCGTCCTCGACCGCGAGAAGACGGGGCGCTCGGCGCGGCGCGGCGAGAAGGTCAACCGCTTCATCGCGGTCAAGGCCAACTTGAGCAACGTGACGTATTCCGACAACGTGAACATCTTCGAGGAGGATCCCGATCTCGCCGAGCAGCTTCTCGACGTGATCCGCGAGTTCGAGGGATCCGTGCTTTGACATTTTGAAAGAAGGAGGGATTATGACGATCAGAAGTTTGCTGGAGCGCGACGCGCAACAATTCCCGAACCGCGTCGCCTGCGTGTGGCACGAGGGCGGCGTTTGGCGGCGGCGGACGTGGCGCGAGGCTTTGCGGTCGGTGCGCGAGGTGGCCGAGGGCTACGGACGGGCGTTCGCGCTCGTGCCGCACGAGGAGAACGCCGCCATCATCCTCAACAACTCGCCGCTGTGGCTCGACGCGTATCTCGCGCAGGCGGGAACGGGCGTCGCCGTCGTCCCCATCGACCCGAAGCTCCACAACGACGAGGTGTCCTACATCTTGCGGGACGGCGAGGTGCGCGTCGTCACGACCGACCGGGCGCATTTGCGCATGATGCTCACCATCGCGAAGGATCTCCCGTGTCTGCGCGGCATCGTCGTCGTGGACGGGCCCGTCAACGCGGGGCAGAAGATTTTGGATCGCATCGACGTCGTCTCCTACGAGAGTCTTCGCGTGGCGGGCGGCGGCGCGTGGTATGACAGCCACGTCGCCGAGCCCTCGGACATCGCCTCGATCATCTACACGTCCGGCACGACCGGCAAGCCCAAGGGCGCGATGCTCACGCACGGGAACTTCATCGCCGACTTGGAGGGCGCGTTCACGCTCTTCGGGACGGTGACGGAGCGCGACTCCTTCTTCGTCGTCCTGCCGCTCTTCCACGCCTTCTCGTTCTCGGCGAATTTCATCGCCTCGATGATGAAGGGCGCGTCGATGAGCTTCTGCCAGTCCCTGCGCACGGTTGGCCAGGACATCCACGACTTGAAGCCGACCGTCATCTGCGCGGTGCCGCTGCTCGCGGAGAAGATGCACGCGAAGATCGAGGCGGGTCTCGCGAAGTCGGCCGTGGCGCGGTTCCTCATGAAGATCGGCTTGCGCGGGCCCGTCATGCACATGGTGAAGATGCGCCTCGGCGGCAAGCTGCGCTTCTTCATCACGGGCGGCGCCCCCTGCCCGCGCCCGGTCATGGAGTGCTTCAAGCGCATCCACGTCCGCTTTTTGGAGGGCTACGGCCTCACCGAGTGCTCGCCCATCGTCTCGGTCTGCCCGCCGGAGGTCATCAAGTTCGGCACGATTGGACCCGCCATCGGCGGCATCGAGGTGCGCCTCGCCGACCAGAACGAGCAGGGCGTGGGCGAGATCCAGGTGAAGGGCCCCATCGTCATGCAGGGCTACTACCACAACCCCGACGCGACGGCCGAATCGTTCGAGGACGACGGGAAGGGCGGCCTCTGGTTCCGCACGGGCGACCTCGCGTCCATGGACGAGGACGGCTTCATCACGATTCGCGGCCGCAAGAAGGCGCTCATCGTCAACCGCGAGGGGAAGAACATCTACCCGGAGGAGGTCGAAAACACCATCGCCAAGGAGCCGTCCGTCGCCGATGTCGTCGTCGTCGGCTACACGCAGGGCGACGATCCCGGCGAGAAGGTGGGCGCGATCATCCACCCCGACGAGGAGTGGTTCAAGGACATGAACGGCGGGGTCGCGCCCGCGTGGGAGGAGATGGAGAAGACCGCCCTCAAACAGGCGCAGGAGCGGTGCGCGGAGCTCGCCGACTACAAGCGCGTCCGCAAGTGGGTCGTCTCGCGCGAGCCGCTGGAGCGGACGTCCATCGGCAAAGTCCGCCGCGTCGCTTACAAAGGTGCCCTCAACGAACCCTAATCCCCCCCATTCTCTAATTCACAGATTCTCTAATTCAATAATTCATGAAATGCCTCCTCCACCTGAACTGGCCTGAGAAGTGCTTCCGTCTTCAGAAGGGCGACCTTGATTTTCTGAAGACGCTCGCGCCATCAAAGGCCGAGATCGTCGCCGTGAAAAGCGAGCGGGCTTTTCTGAAGGAGCTTCCCTCGGCGACGCACGTCGTCACGTGGAGTTTCCGCCACGAGTGGTATCGCCTCGCGCCCGCGTTGCGCGTCTTGGCGACGCCGAGCGCGGGGCGTGAGTTGATTGCGCGTGACGCGCCATCGGGCGTCCAACTTCATTTCGGCCATTTCCACGGCGAGATCATCTCCGAGGCCGTCGTCGGCTTCATGCTCGCGTGGGCGCACGGCTTTTTCGCCGCGCGCGCGTTCGAATCGTCGCCGTGGCCGCGTGTCGAATTGAGCGGCGTGTGCCACCAAGTTCAGGGGACACGCGCCGGCATCGTCGGCTACGGCCACATTGGAAGCGTCATCGGCCGGAAATTGGAGGCTCTCGGCGCGATGGTGAAAGGCTACCGCCGAGCGAACATCGCCGAATTGGAGGACGATCTGCCGACGCTCGACTGGCTCATCCTCGCGTTGCCCGGCGACACGGGGACCGCGGACTTCCTCTCGAAAAAAAGGATCGGCCTCTTGCCGCGCCGCGCCGTCGTCGTCAACATCGGGCGTGGCAGCGCGGTGGACGAGGAGGCTCTTCTCACGGCTCTCGCGCACAAGAAAATCGCAGGGGCCTACCTCGATGTCTTCAAAGGCGAGCCCAGCCCCTTTGCGCGGCCGTCCGACGATGGCGTTCGCATCCTTTCCGCGCCACGCGGCTCGCTGCCCCCGACACTCATCCGCATGCCCCACGCCTCGGCGTTCGCGCACGACTATCTGCGCCGCTGTTTCTCGGAGTTGAAGGATGACGGGTGTCTTTGAGGTTGCCTCCGTCGAGGAGACGTGGGCGCTCGCCCGCCGTCTCGCGCCCGACCTCCGCCCCGGCGACGTCCTCTGCCTCACGGGCGACCTCGGCGCGGGGAAGACGACGTTCACGCAGGGGCTCGTCGACGCGCTGGGTTTCGCCGAGCGTGTCACCTCCCCGACGTTCTGCCTCGTTCAGGAACACCGCGTGCGGAAACAAGGTTTTCCCGCGTCGGAGGCATCGCCAAAACTTCTCGCGCACATGGATCTCTACCGCCTCAATTCATGCGAGGATGTTCTCGCCTTGGGGTGGGAGGATTATCTCGACGAGGGGGCGGTGATTGTCGTGGAGTGGCCCGCGTGCGCGGGCGAGCTGATTCCCGCTCATGCCTACCATCTTTCCTTCGTCCGCACGGGCGAGGATGCACGGCGAATCGAGGTGTCGAAATGCTGAAGAAACTTTTCCTTGGTCTCGCGCTCGCCTTGTCTTCGTCCGTCTTCGCGGAGACGCAACTCATCAACGGTGTTCTCTACGAGTGCGGGGAGGATGGCGTCTGCCGATTGGTGGACGAGACGGCGGTTCCCGCCGAGGAGGCCGCGTCCACCGCCGACTCCTCCTCCAACTCCTCTGTGCGCATCCGGCAGGGGATTCTCTCCGAGGAGGAACTTCTTGATTTCATCGCGGGGCAACCCACAACACTGGACGCGCCGCTTTCCTGGTCGCTCGTCGCCGCGCTCGCCGCCATTCTCTTGGGCGGGCTTGCGATGAACTTGACGCCGTGCGTCCTGCCGATGATCCCCGTCAACTTGATGATCATCGGCGCGTCCTTTTCGCGCGGGCTGTGCTACGCGGCGGGGCTTGTCCTCGCCTACGGCGCGTTGGGGCTGGCCGCCGCGCTGGGGGGGCTCGCGTTCGGGACGATTCAGGCGAACCCGTGGTTCAACCTCGCCGTCGCCGTCCTCTTCCTCGTTCTGGCGCTCGCGCTTTCGGGCGCGTTCGTCATTGATTTCTCGAAGCACCGTCAACGTCTCGTGTCGCGCCGCGCCGCCGCGCTGCCGCATCTCTTCGCGCTGTTGATGGGCGTCGTGAGTGCCTTGCTCGCGGGCGCGTGCGTCGCGCCGGTGCTCATCTCCGTTTTGCTCCTGACGGGCTCGTGGTATGCGCAGGGACGCGCGTTCGCGCTCGCGCTGCCGTTCGTCTTCGGCCTCGGCATGGCGGCGCCGTGGCCGTTGCTGGGGCTGGGGCTTCGCGTCCTCCCCAAGCCGGGGGCCTGGATGCGGCACGTCAACCGCCTCGCCGCGCTCCTCATTTTCGCGCTCGCCCTTTGGTATGCATCGCTCGCCGTGCGCGGCTGGCGCGGCGTGGCGGCGGCGGACACGTCCCACCTCGCGGCGACGCCGGCCGACTTTGAGGAGATCGCCGCCTCGCTGCCGCGCCCCATCTTCGTCGATTGCTGGGCGTCGTGGTGCAAGAATTGCGCGGCGATGGATCGCGTCTTGGCGCGCGAGAGCGTCCAAAAGGCGTTGGCGGGCTTCTCCGTCGTCCGCCTCCAAGCCGAGGACATCCGCGA
>CAVEND010000017.1:0-10021 GCA_963616865.1 Faecalibacterium prausnitzii
AAGCGGAGCGGAAATGCGTTGAGTGTTTCCGCGAGCGAAAGGAGTTCGTCCTCGCGCTCGACGCCGAGGCGCACCTTGACCGAGAAGTTCTTGTCTCCCATCACCTCGCAACCCGCCGCGAGCATTTCGGCGAGAACCCTCGGCGTTTGAAGAAGCCCCGATCCCCGCCCCTTCTTGCGCACCATGGGGAAGGGACAGCCCGCGTTCAAGTCGGCGTGGACGAAGCCCGCGTCCTTGACGCGCCTCAAACAGACGCGCAACGAGTCGGGGTCTTTGCCGATGAACTGCGGCGTTAAGGGGATCGGCTCGCGGGAAACGCCTTTGAGTTCGCGGTCTTTCAACGGATCCACGCCCGCGCAAGCGGGGATGAAGGGCGTGAACGCTTCGACGAAGCCGCCCGTTTCAAGCTCACGCGCGAACGCTTCCCGAAAAGGGCGGATCGTCACGCCGCGCAACGGCGCGAGCAAGAGTGGCGGCGTCACGCGAACAGGGCCTCTCGCTCCGACGCTGTGAGGTCGCGCCACGCGCCCGGCGTCAACTCCGGCGGCAGACGAAACTCGCCCACCTGGACGCGCCGCAACGAGAGGACGACGAGATGCGCCGCCGAGCACATCTTGCGGATCTGCCGCTTGCGCCCCTCGCGGAGCGTGAACCGCAAGAGGCACGTGTGGTCGCGGTTGACGCGCAGCAGCTCCACCGGGACGGGGCGGATCGTGTAGCCGTCGTCGAGCGTCAAAGGCGCACGAAGGATCGCCATCTTCTCCTCCGACCAACGCCCCGCCACCTTGACGAGGTAGACCTTCTTGTGCTCAAACCGAGGGTGCGTCAGACGGTTGACGAGATCCCCCTCGTTCGACATGAGCAGAAGCCCCTCCGAATCCTTGTCGAGCCGCCCCACGGGAACGAGCCGTTCGGGGACGGAGACGAGGTCGGCGACCGTCGGCTCGCCGTGGGGGTCGCTCATCGTCGAGAGGACGCCCACGGGCTTGTAGAGGACGATGGTGCGCGGGCGCGACGCGGCCTTGATCGGCCGCCCCCGGACGGCGATGGTGACGCGCTCCGGGTCGAAGCGCGCGCCCTTCTCCGTGACGACGCGCCCATCAACGGTGACCTCGCCCGCTTCGATGAGCGCGGCCGACGCGCGGCGCGACGCGACACCCGCGTGGGCGAGGATGTTCTGGAGGCGGTCATCCATGGCGGGGGCTTTCGTCACGCGAGCGGACGCGCTTCAGGAAACGCGCGTGGAGGACGAGGGGGATGATCGAGACGGCGTTGCAGAGAACGTCGGAGACGGGCATGGAAAGCCAAATGGCGAAGGGCTTGTCGTCGAGGAAATGCGGCAAGAACCAGACAATGGGCAAAAGGACGATGCCTTGGCGCAACAGCGAGAGGAGAATCGCGACCGTCGGCCGCCCGATGGACTGGAAGTAGGTCGTCGAGAGGATGTTGACGGAGATGCACCAAATCATGCAGTTGGAGAGCGCGAGGTCGTGCGCGGCGAGCGCGATGACCTCGGGGTGGTCGCCCGAAACAAAGAGACGCGCCACGAGCGTCGGGAACGGCGGAACGACCTGCACGACCCACGCGAGGACGCAGAGGGCCGTCGTCACCCAAAAGCCCATCTTCAAGGTTGCGCGGACACGGCGGAAGTTGCGCGCGCCCCAGTTGTAGCCGAAGATGGGCTGAAGACCCTGCTGGCAGCCGAGGATGGGCATCATCACGAGGACGAGCGACGACGTGAAGACGCCCAAGGAGGCGATCTCCGCCGTGCGGGAGGCCTCGTCGGGCATCCACCGCGCGAAGGCGATCTGCAAGGACGCGGCGATGAACGCGCTCAAGATCTGCTGGAGGAACGGCGCCAAGCCGATGGCCAGGGCGCGGGTGAGCATCTTCGGGTAGATCCACACGCGCTTCAGGCGCAACCGCACGACGCACTGGCCGCGCAGGTAGTAGGCGAGCGCCCAGAGGCAGGAGGCCGCCATGGCGATGTCGGTCGCCCACGCCGCGCCCGCGACGCCCATGTCGAAGCCGAAGATGAAGATCGGGTCGAGGATGAGGTTCGTCCCGAAGCCGACGATCATGCACGTCATCGACTTCAGCGCCGCGCCCTCGGCGCGTTGGAGCGCCGAGAGGCCAAAGGCGATGTGCGAGAAGATGTTGGACGCGAGGACGATCTTCAAGTAGACCTTCGCCGCCTCGCGCGCCCCGCTCGTCACCTGCGAGGCCCCGCACACGTCCAAGATGGGATCGAGGAAGATGTAGACGAGCGGAATCAAGATCGCGAAACTCAAAATCTTCAACGCGATGGTCTCGCCCAAAATCTTCTCGCAGGCGACGCGGTCGTCGGACCCCAATTTGATCGAGAGGAGCGTCGCGTGGCCGACGCCCACGAGGGGCCCGAACGACGTCAGGAACATCGTGATGGGCATCGCCAGCTGAAGACCCGCCATCGCGTCCACGCCGCACCCATGCCCGATGAAGACGCGATCCACGACGGCGTAGAGCGCGTTGAGCGTCATGGCGACGAGGGCCGGCCACGAATACTTCAAAAGGAGGCGTCCGATGCTCTCGGACGCCAACTCGCGGAGATTTGAGGAAGGCGCGGCTTTCATCAAGGCTCAAAAAAGTTAAAACACGATGGCGACGTCCGGGAGGGCCGCTCGGATGCGCGTCATCTCCTCACGCGGCAGATTGAGGTCGCCGAGTTGAAGCGACTGAAGCGTCTTCCACGACGACAGGTCGGCGGGGAGTTTCACAATCCCCGTCCTGTTCAGCGCGATGTTCTTCAAGCCCTTTTTCTGCGCCAGCCACTCCGGGACCTCGCGGATGGGATTCCCGGAGAGTTCCAAGTCCGTCAGCGCGGGAAGGTCTTTGATCGTCTCGGGAACGGCGGTGAAGCGGTTGTCGCGAAGATAGAGACGGCGCAAGTTGACGAGCGGCGACAAGTCGGGCAGGGAGGAGAGTTTGTTCCCGTTGAGGCGCAGCCACTTGAGCGCGACGAGTTTCTCGACGCCCTCGACCGACGTCAAACGGTTGCGGTCGAGGTTGAGGTAGTCGGCCGTCGCGACGACGGGCGGCAGCGTCTCCAAGTCACGATCCTGAAGGTAGACGCGATCCTCCGGCCGCACCGTCCGATAGGCGGGCTCCGGCTCGTTGAAGCACCCGGCGAGTGCCGCGCAAAGCGCGACACCCGCCAAGCCACGACGGAACATCGTCGCCATCGCCATTACGCCTGCGCAGCGGCGGCGATGATGCCGGCGAAGTCGGCGGCCTTCAACGCCGCGCCGCCGATGAGCCCGCCGTCGATGTCCTTCTTCGCGAGCAGTTCCGCCGCGTTCGAGGGCTTCATGGATCCGCCATACTGGATGCGCACGGTCTCGGCCGTCTCCGCGCCAACGAGCGTCGCGAGCGTCGAGCGGATGAGCGCGTGGACTTCCTGCGCCTGGTCGGGCGTCGCCGTCTTGCCCGTGCCAATCGCCCAAACCGGCTCGTAGGCGATGACGAGTTTCGCGCAGTCGGCCGCCGTGACGTCCTTGAGGCCGACGTTCATCTGGCGCGTGATGACCTCGACGAGTTTCCCGGCCTCGCGCTCCTCCAGCGTCTCGCCGATGCACATCATCGTCGTCAGACCCGCCGCGAGGGCGGCGCGCGTGCGGAGGTTGACCGTCTCGTCCGTCTCGCCGAAGTATTGGCGGCGCTCGCTGTGACCCGTGATCACGTAGCGGCAGCCCGCGTCGACGATCATGCCCGTCGAGATCTCGCCCGTGTAGGCGCCCGACTCCTTCCAGTGGCAGTTCTCCGTGCCGATGCCAATCGCCGTGCCGCGCGCGGCCTCGACGGCGGCGGGAACGTCAATCGCCGGCGTGCAGCAGACGATCTCGACCTTCTCGCCCAAACCCTGCGTCGCCTCGGCGATGCCCTTGACGAGGGCGGCCGCCTCCGACGGCTTCACGTTCATTTTCCAGTTGCCCGCGATGATTTTCTTGCGGCTCATGTTCCTTCTCCTTTGGATGCCTTTGTTTGCGTTGTCTTGAAATTGATTTTCCTATATTTGACGCCGGAGGCTTTGAACATCTTGCGCACCGTGTCAAGGAAGGCGTAGTCGCCGCCGTAGACGACCTCGCGGATGCCCGCGTTGATGATCATCTTCGCGCACGTGAGGCAGGGCGAGATCGTCACGTAGATGGACGAGCCCTCGATGGAGATGCCGTAGCACGCGGCCTGGCAGATGGCGTTCTGCTCGGCGTGGGTGCAGAGGCACTCGTCGAGGTGCGTCCCCGAGACGGCCTTGCCGCTGCAACGCGGGCAGCCGCCCTCGAAGCAGTTCTTCACGTGGCGCGGCGTCCCGTTGTAGCCCGTCGAGAGGATGTGGCGGTCGCGGACGACGACGGCGCCCACGCACCGCCGCAGACAGTTCGAGCGCTTCGCGACGACGTGCGCGATCTCCATAAAGTAGTCGTCCCACGAGGGACGCGGATCTTTTTTCGAAGAAGCCATAAAGTCCGCCTATTATACCACAAATCCCGTCACAGAAACCGCCCGGACGCATAGCGGTCAAGCCCCGCCATGTCGCGGGAGACGCGGACGTCCGAAAGCCCATACGATGTCATCATCCGCTCCAACGCCGCGCCTTGGGACGCGCCGATCTCGAAGAAGACGCCGCCGCCCGGCTTCAGGATGTGGAGCGCGTCCAAGAGGTAGCGTTCGTAGAAGTCCAGCCCCTCGCTCCCGCCGTCCAAGGCGAGGCGCGGCTCGAAGTCCCGCACACGCGGATCAAGCGTCTCGCAGTCCCGCGTCGAAATGTAGGGCGGGTTCGAGACGATCACATCGACGCTCTGCGGCTCGTCGAAGTCGTCAAGCCCGTCCATGACGACGAAGTGGACTTTCCCCTCCAACCGCGTCCGCGCCGCGTTCTCACGCGCGAGCGAGATGGCCTCCGCGCTCACGTCCGTGCCGATGACGGCGATGGGACAAGGGCTTTCCTTCGCGAGCGAGAGGGCAATCGCGCCCGTTCCCGTTCCCACATCAACGAGGATGGGCGGCGGGACGGACGCTTGCGTGTCACGCCCTTTCAAGAAATCAAGGACGAGCGAGACAAGCCCCTCCGTCTCTGGGCGCGGAATGAGTGCGCGTCTGTCGCAGGCGAGCGTCAGCGAACGGAAATCCCACTCGCCCAAGACATACTGGATCGGCTCGCCCTTCGCGAGACGCGCCAAGGCGCGGCGCATCGCGGCCAAATCGCGCTCCGAGACCTCTTCCTCGAAATGCGAAAAGAGGAAGCCGCGGCCCGTTTTGAGGAGCCGCGCCATCAGGAGTTCCGAGGCGAGCGTCGCGTCGGGAACGCCTTTCGCGTCGAGGAAGGCCGACGCTTTAGAAAGGCATGTCGTCCACGTCACCGCCATCAGCGCCGAAATCAGGCTCGGCCGGCGTCGGCACCGGCTCGGTCGACGAGCCGTCCGCCTGGAGGATGTCGATCTTGCGGGCGGAGAGATCGACGAAGTAGCTTGTCCCCTTGGGCCCGTCCCAGCGGCGGCCGTTGATGAAGAACGAGACCTTGACGCGCTGGCCTTTCTGAACGGCGTCGAGCAGCGAGCAGTTCTCCTTCGTGAACGCGAACTTGACGGGGTTCGGATACTTCGAACTCGAATCGAGGTCGTTGCCGACGATCACCTCGCGCTTCGTGAAGCCGCTCGGGAATGTCTGCAAGGGCAATACCTCCTCGACAACGCCCGTATACTCATAGGACTGAACCATTTTCTAACCCTTTCTTTCGTTTGTAAACACCGCCGCGTATGCGCCGTCCCAGAACTCCTCGCCGTGGTCGTCGAAGGGGAAGGCTTCGCGCGCTTGAAGAAGTTGGAACGCGGGATGGCGCGTCAAAAAGTCCCGCGCCTGACCCTCGTTCTCCTCCGCCTCGTTGGAACACGTCGAATAGACGAGAAAGCCGCCGTCCTCCAAAAGAGGCACGGTCGCGTCAAGGATCTCGCGTTGGAGGGCAACGACCGCGTTCAGCTTCTCGACGCTCCAATTCCACCGCGCATCCACGCGCCGCCGCAAGACGCCCGTGTTCGAGCAAGGCGCGTCCACGAGAATACCGTCGAACCGCCGCCCCTGAAGCGACTCCAGCGTCGAGACGACTTCGACGGCCTTGTCGAGTTTCGTGCGCACGAGATTGTCGATGAGCCGCGCCCGCCGCTTGGGGTTGACCTCGCACGCCGTCACCTTGTGCCCCATCCACGCGAGGCGGACGGTCTTGCCGCCGGGGGCCGCGCACGCATCGAGGACGCGGAGAGGCGCTTTCCCTTCAAAGAACGACAGGGCTTCCCGCGTCGCGGGGTTCTGGACGATGAACGCGCCCTCGCCGAAGCCCTCGACGTCCGCGACGCGAACGCCGTGTTCAAGGCGTTTGTAGGAGCCGTCGGGGAAGGCGAGGAACGTCTGCGCCGGCTCGTTGTTCCGTTGCGCGAAGAGCGCGGCCTTCTCCTCGCCGAAGCGGGCGACCCAGCGTCGGTAGAGCGCGCGCGGGCAGCTCTCGCGGACATCGACGGATTCTTGCGCCAACAAAGCCTCCAGCGACTCGCGCTCTCGGAGAAGCGAGCGGAGCGTCGCGTTGACGACGCGGGCGACCGACTCCGGGCGGCTCGCCTTCGCCGCCTCGACCGTCTCGTGGACGGCGGCGAAATCGGGGATCTCCGGCTTGTAGAGGATCTGCGCCGCGCCGACGTAGAGCAACGCCTCCAACTCGCCCTTCGGCCACGTCTTCAGAAGTTTCCCCAAGACGAACCGCAGCGGGCGCAAACGGCGGATCACCGTGTAGACGAGATCCTGCACGAACGCGCGGTGGGGGCTGTCGGGGATGATCTCGGCGGCGAACGCGCCCGTCGCCAGCCACCGCGCCACGGCGAACGCGGCCTCCCGCCTGGAATTGTCAACCCTGCTCATTCGACAACGGCGTCCGCGTCGGGTGGAAGTTTGTAGCCGGCCTTCTCGTCGAAGGAGACGTCGATGCCCATGCACAGAAGCGCGGTCAACTCGTCAAGCTTCAGCCCCGCCTCGCTGTGTTTGAGCGTCTCCGTGTGCGCGTCGGCGAAGACGACGTGGCCGCAGTAGTCGCGCTTGCCCGTGCGGTGCGGGAAGCCGATGGTCTCGGCCGTGCCGCTCCACTCGCTGCCGTAGCTCGTGCCGTTCACGGTCGCCTTGAACTGCAAGGTGCAGTCGGCCGCGGCGCCCGAGGGGTCGGCGATGTCCGAGCGCGTCGCGGGGTCGAGCGTCGGCAGCTCCGCGAAGAGGAGGACGCGATCCGTGCGGGCAATCGTGTTGTAGAAGACGCCGGGCGCGTCCGCCGAGGTCGTCGCCGTCGAGCCTTGCGACGTGTCGTAGCCGAAGCGCGAGTTCATGACGTAGCTCCAGAGCGGCGCCTCCTTCTTGAGGTTCGCCCGGTAGCGGACGTGCTCGGGGCAGGTGTAGATCTTCTTGTTGTAGCTCGTCGCCTTCCAGAGCGTGCCGTTCGTGATGGCGTAGGTGTCCTTGGCGACGTCCCCCGTTCCGTAGAAGGGGCAGATCGAGACGGAGACGTGCGACGACTGTTGCTTCACGCCGGAGCCGTTTTCATACGCGCCCTCGTCGAGCCAGCTGATCCACCCCGGCTGCGGCTTGTAATACATCTGCGACGAGTTGTAGTCGATGCCCATCGCCTCACGCGACCCGGCGAGCGGGTAGACGCCCTCCTTCATCGCGTAGGTGTTGACGGCCTGCGCGAGGTTCTTCATGTTGGTGAGGCACAACGCCGAACGCGCCGAGTCGGTCGCGCCGCCGAAGGAGGCGATCATCACGCCCGCCAAGACGGCGATGATCGCGATGACGACGAGAAGTTCGATGAGTGTGAATGCGCGCGCGCCTTTCATGGTGCGACTCCTTTCATTGACAAGTGAAGAGCGTTCCGAAGTTCCGCCGCGTTGGCGACGACGCACGACGCGAGCGCGAACTCCGCCGCCGTGCCATAGCCCCACGAGACGGCGATTGAGGAAAGTCCGTTCGCCTGCGCGGCCTTGAAGTCGCTCGCCGTGTCGCCCACGAGGACGCACGATTCGCGCTGAAGGTGGAGGTCGTCGAGGACAAGCCCCAGCAACGCACTTTTGGGAAGCCGCCCCTTCGTCGCCTCGAACATGTCGCCCGCATACAGGTGGTCGAAGCAATCGTTCCACCCAAAATGGCGCATCATCGCCCGCGCCCCCAAGAAACGCTTGTTCGTGACAATCGCCGTCACGTCGCCACGCGCCTTCAAGTCCCGCACGATGTCGAGGACGCCGGGATACTCGCGTGTGTTCGGAAACCCGTCCGCGTCGTAGTGCGTCGCGAAGAGGCGGCGGATCTCCTCGACGAGCGCGGGCGTCGCCTCCGTCGGGAAGAGGCGGCGGATCATCTCGTCCAAGGGCGGGCCCGCGACGAAGAGCTCGTCGAAGCGGGGGCAGGCGAGGTTCAAGTCGGCGAGGGCGGCCTTCCACGCGGCGCGGATGTCCGCGTCCGTGTCGGCGAGCGTCCCGTCGAGGTCGAAGAGGACGGCCCTCATCGGATGAACTCCCGTTCGCACGCGGCGATGGCGGAAAGCACCTCGTCCTCTTGCGCGGCCGCCTCCAGGCGGGCGACGAGATCCGTCCCGTGCGAGAGCAGCGCGAGCTGCGCCAGGATGTGGAGGTGCTGCTCGTGGTTGACGGAGCAGACGAGGAAGAAGTGGCGCGTCCCCTGCGCGTCGGGTGCGCCGAAGAAGACGGGGCGGACGCTGCGCCCGTAGGCGACGAACGTCTCCTCGAAGAGATAGGGGTCGTGGGTCCGCGGGTGGAGCAGGGCGAGCGACTCGCCAATCGCCGTCGAGGCGATCTCCTCGCGGGCGACGAGCTCCTTGAAGAGCGCGTCCTCGTCGTAGACCTTCCCCGTCTTGGCGGCGAGATCCGTCATGTCGCGGAGAAGCCCCGCCTTGGCCTTGGCGGGCAGGAAGAGGTCGATGCCGTCGGGCGGGAAGAGAGGCGCGAGGCGGAGCGCGTCGTCGCGGTCGCGGCGGCGCGACTCGGCCATGGCGCGGTGCTGGGTGCGCAGGACGCGCAGCGGCGCGGCGAGGATGGAGCGCTGCGCCCACTCGTCGAGGGCGCGGTGCTCGAAGAACCAGTCGTCCCCGCGCCGGATGGCGTCGATCTCGCCGCGCTGCGCCACGTGGCGCAGTTCGTTCGCCTCGACGTGGATGTGATCCGCCGCCTGCTTGAGATTGAGGACTTCGCGTGCCATGGTCGTATTATACCATTTCCAGGCGGTTCAGGAACGGGGGCGGTCGTGGTGGGCGTGGAAGCCGTCGTGGTGCTCGTGGTGGTGCCGCCACGAGGAGAGCGCGCTCTTCCCCTTGAGGATGGGGAAGGCGAGCTTGTAGCGGATGGCGAGCGCGCGGATGACGAAGATGAGCGCGACGCAGAGAGTCGCGCTGATGCGCGGCGAGACGTCCTGCGCGGCGAGGACGACGTAGACGACGGCCCCCGCGAAGCAGGCCATCGCGTAGATCTCCTTGCGGAAGATGAGGGGGACCTCGTTGAGCATGACGTCGCGCAGGATGCCGCCGAAGACGGCCGTGATGACGCCCATCATGACGGCGCACCACGGCGCGAAGCTGTAGGCGAGGGCCTTCTCGACGCCGAAGACCGTGAAGAGCGAGATGGAGATCGTGTCGAAGACGAACCACGTCACCTTCTCGCTGATGAACCGCCGCCCGAAGAGCGAGATCGAGATGAGCGCGAGGAAGGTCGTGACGATGTAGCTTGGGCCCTTCATCCAGAACGGCGTCAAGTTCATGAGGAGGTCGCGCAGCGTGCCGCCGCCCAATGCCGTCACGAAGCCGATCACATACGCCCCGAACCAGTCGAACCGCTTGGCCGAGGCGAGGCGCACCCCGGAGATCGCGCCCGCGAACGTGCCGATGTATTCGAGCGACAGGACGAAGGGATCCCCCATGAGGAGGACCCCCAGCTCGTCATACCAC
>CAVEND010000018.1:0-9964 GCA_963616865.1 Faecalibacterium prausnitzii
TCCGTCCGATGACACACGTCTCGCCAATGACGACGCCCGTGCCGTGGTCGATGAAGAACCGCTCGCCAATCGTCGCGCCGGGGTGGATGTCGATGCCCGTCTTCGAGTGCGCGAGCTCGCTCATGACACGCGGGATGACGGGGACTTTCAGGCGGTAAAGCTCGTGCGCGAGGCGGTGCACCGTGACGGCGTAAAGCCCCGGATAGGCCATGACGACCTCCAGGCGGCTCGTCGCGGCGGGGTCGCCCTCGTAGGCGGCGGCGATGTCGGACTCGACGAGTTCCCTCACCCTCGGCAGCGCGGCGAAGAACTTTTCGACAATCTCCGAGGCCGACCTGTCGGGGCAGAGGAGCGCGATCTCCTTCTCCAACTCCCGGCGCAACTGCGCGGCGTTGTCGCGGGCGACGAGCTCGCCGTAGACGCACGGGTGCAGGAGCGAGAGGGCGCGTTGGACGGCGCGGGCGATGCGTTGCGGCAATGTCATGTCGTCTCCTTCCTCGCGATGCGGGCGATGATCTTCGACGCGCCAAGGTTCTTCAGCCCCAGGAACATGAGGATCTTGCCCACGAGGTGGCGCGACTGGGCGCAGACCTCGCGCACCTCGATCCCCTCCTTGTCGCAGAGGTCGCGGAAGTCCTTGAGCGTGATGCAGTGGATGTTCGGCGTGTCATACCACTGGAACGGCAGTTGCTTCGAGACGGGGAGCCGCCCCGTCAGGGCGAGCGTCAAGCGGATGCGGTAGGCGGCGAAGTTCGGGAACGTGACGATGGCCTCGTCGGCGAGCCGCAACGCCTCGTGCAAAAGCCCACGCGGGTTCTTGACCTCCTGAAGCGTGTCGGAGACGACGGCGACGTCGAAGTGGCGGTCGGGGACGACCTCGATGCCGCCCTCGTCCACGTCGTCGAAAAGGACGTCGTGGCCGTCGGCGAGCGCCTCCTCGTATTGGTCGATGTCGAGCTCCACGCCAAGACCCGTCGTGCGGCGCGTCTTGCGCAGCGTGTTGAGGAGCGAGCCGTCGCCGCAGCCGATGTCGATGACGCGCGCGCCCTCGCGCACCATCTTGACGATGGGCGCGAACTTCTTTTCCTGCCACGGCATGACGCGCACCTCGCGCTCCGAGAGGAAGCCGCCCACGATCTTCGAGAGGTGCTCGATGTCGGTGAGGAACGAGTCGTGCCCGGTGCCCGACTCCAAGTGGCAGTAGGAGACGCGCTTTTTCCCCTTCAACAGCGCGGCGACAATGTCCTTCGACTGCCACGCGGGGAAGAGGATGTCGTTCTCGTAGGAGCAGACGAGCGTCCGCGCCTTGACGCGGGCGAACGCCGCCTCCAATGAGCCGAATTCGCGGCGCGGGTCGGCCAAGTCCATCGAGCGCGTGATGTGCAAATAGGAGTTCGCGTCGAACCGCCGCACGAACTTCATCGCCTGGTAGTCGAGGTAGCTCTCGATCTGGAAGTAGGTCTTGAAGAGGCGGTCGCGCTCGGCGCGTTCCGCCGCCGTCGCCTCGACGAACTCGCGCTGGAGCGCGCGGTGGAACTTCGCCTCCAACAGCTCCCGCGAGAGGTAGGTGATGTGCGCGAGCTGCCGCGCCGACGCGAGCCCCGCCTTGGGCCCCTTGCCGTCGCCGTCGAGGTAGTAGTCGCCGCCCGCCCACGCGGGGTCGTCGGTGATCGAGTTGCGGCTCATCACGCTGAAGGCGATGGCCTGCGTGTTGAGGTAGGCGCTCGTCGCGATGAGGCAGACGCGATCCATGTCCTCCGGGAAGCGCGTCATCCAGTTGACGACCTGGAGGCCGCCGTAGCTGCCGCCGATGAGCGCGGCGAGGTGCTTGACGCCGAGCTCCTTCAGCAACAGGCGGAAGACGTCAATCGCGTCGTCGAACGTGTATTGCGGGAAGGAGGAGCCGTAGGGCTTGCCCGTGTCGGGGTTGACCGACATGGGTCCCGTCGTCCCCGCGCAACCGCCCAGCACGTTCGCGCAAATGACGTGGTAGCGCGTCGTGTCCACGGCGCGGCCGGGGCCCACCATCCCCTCCCACCAACCGCTCGGCTTCGTCTCGCCGGGGCGGATGCCCGCGACGTGCGCGTCGCCCGTGAGCGCGTGGCAGATGTAGATCACGTTGTCGTCGCGGATGGGTGCGCCGCACTCCTCGTAGAGAACCTCGATCTCCTTGAGGACGCCGCCGTAGGCGAGGCGCAGCCCCCCCTCCGGGAGCGTCAGCCGCCGCGTCTTGGGGACGACGACGCCCACGCCGCCGTCCGCCGTCTCGTTGTTCGCGCCCATCTACCGAGAACGCTCCTCGTTGCGCCGCGTGAGGGAGGCACGGTAGGCGGCGGCGTCGAACGCGGGGCATTTCGCCACGCCCGTGCGGACGGCCGCCTCGGCGACGGCGGCGGAGACCTCCACGAAGAGCCGCCGGTCGAACGGCTTGGGGATGAGGTAGTCCGTGCCGAAGACGAGGTTCTCACGCGGGTAGATGGCGCGAACCTCCTCCGTCACCTCCGCCTGCGCGAGGCGGGCGAGCGCGTGGGCGGCCGCGACCTTCATCTCCGTGTTGATCGTCGTGGCGCGGACATCGAGCGCGCCCCGGAAGAGGTAGGGGAAGCCCAGGACGTTGTTGATCTGGTTGGGGTAGTCGCTGCGCCCCGTCACCATCACGTGGCGGCGACCCGCCAACGCCTTCTCGACCTCCTCCGGCGCGATCTCCGGGTCGGGGTTCGCCATCGCGAAAATCGCGGGGAACGCGGCCATCGTCTTCACGTCCTCGCCGGAGAGGACGTTCGCCGCCGACACGCCGATGAAGACGTCCGCGCCGACAAGGGCCTCTTTGAGCGTCGCCGCTTTCGTCTCGACGGCGTGGCGGCGCTTGAAGGGATTGAGGTCTTCCCGCGAGGGGCGGATCGTCCCCTTGGAGTCGCACATCACGATGTCGCGGACGCCCGCCGCCTTGAGCATCTCGCAAATGCGGATGCCCGCCGCGCCCGCGCCGTTGATGACGACCTTCAAGTCGCCCATCGCCTTGTCCGCGAGCTGCGCGAAGTTGATCACGCCCGCGAGCGAGATGACGGCGGTGCCCCACTGGTCGTCGTGGAAGACGGGGATGTCGAGCTCCGCGTCAAGCCTGTCCTCGATCTCGAAGCAGGCGGGCGAGGCGATGTCCTCCAAGTTGACGCCGCCATACTGCGGGGCCAACGTCTTGACGGCGGCGATGACGCGCTCAACGTCCGTCTTGCCGCGCTCCCCGCCGCCGACGCGGCAGCAGCCGAGCGGCACGGGCCAGGCGTTCACGTCGCCGAACGCCTTGAAGAGGACGGCCTTGCCCTCCATGACGGGGATGGACGCGGCCGCGCCCAAGTCGCCCAAGCCCAAAATCGCCGTTCCGTCGGAGACGACGGCGACGAGGTTCTCCTTCGCCGTCAGCTCGTAGGCGGCCTCCGGTCGCTTGGCGATCTCGCGCACCGCCTCGGCGACGCCGGGCGTGTAGGCGAGCGAGAGGTCGCGCTGGGTCGCGAGCGGCTTGGGGAGCGAGACGGCGACCTTGCCCCCCTTGTGGTAGTCGAAAATGTCCTGTTGCGTCAGTTTTTCCATGGCTTTCTCCTAATCAATAATCGAGCGACACGTCCGTTTCCGAGAACGAGAAGTGCGACACCTTCACGCCGAGCGGCTTCAACTCGCGGACGATCTCCGCGACGCGATCCTCCGTCGCCTCGAACGCGATGACGACCGCGTCCACGTTGAGCGCGTTGATGACCGAGGGCGCGTCCTTGAACGAGCCCATCACCTTCGTCGAGCCGATGTAGTGGTGGTGGAGGAGCGGATTGTCGTCGAGAATCCCCACGATGACGCGGCGGTTCGCCGTTGTGCGGCGCACCATCTCGCGGCGGAACGCCCGGTAGCGCAGACCCGACCCGTAGACGAGGACGCGCGAGACGTCCTTGCGGTCCCAGATCCGCTTCGCGTCGATGAGGAAGAAGGTGTCGCGGATGATCGGCCGCGCCAGCCGCGTGAGCGTGAGCGCGGCGAACGACAGGAACCCGAAGAGGAGCGTCATCGCGAGGAGGTGGGCGAGGTCGCCCGTGTCGGGCAGAAGCGTGACGAGAACAGAGCCGACGAGCGCGCCCGACGCGCAGCCGAGGGCGAGGCGCAGGAAGTTCGAGAGCAGCGCCCGCGACCAGACGGTCACGTAGGTGCCCGAGAGCGCGACCGCCACGAACATCGCGGCGACGCGGATGACGATGGAGAGCCGCCCCCCGTGCGAGGCGATGTCGATTTGCAACACCCGGACGCAGAAAAGGTAGATGGCCGCGATCAGCGCGAGGTCGAGGCAGATGTAGAACGGCACGGCGAGGCGCGAGACGCCCTTGGCGGGCGACTCGTCCTCCCGCCGCGCGATGTTGCTGAGAAGGAGCGAGAAGTCGAAGATCTCCACACGCGCCATGTCGCGGCAGGCGATGACGACGCAGACGGTGAAGGTGATGAGCCAGAGACCCGCCTCGTGCGACGCGAAGGCCACGTTGAGGAACGCCGCCGCCGTCAGGAAGAAGGCGAGCGCGTAGAGGATCCAGACGGCCTTGCGCTGGTTGAAGCCGTGCGCGCGCAGGATGCGGTGGTGGAGGTGGTCGGTGTCGGCCGTCATGACCTCGCCGTTCCCCTCCGGGACGCCCTCGCGGCGCAGGAGGTGGCGGACGCTGCGGCGCAGGATCGCGAGGCTCGTGTCGAAGATCGGGATGCCCATGGCGAGCAGCGGCACGCCGACGGAGACGAACAGGGAGTTCGACTCGTGGACGCAGAGCGGCAGCACCGCGAGCGCGAAGCCGATGAACATCGAGCCGCTGTCGCCGAGGAAGACCGAGGCGGGGTTGTAGTTGTAGCGCAGGAAGCCGAGGAGGCCGCCCGCGAGCGCGAAGTAGGGGAGAAGCCCCTGCGGAAGCCCCGAGAAGAACCGCGTCCCGCAGATGCCAATCGTCGCGATGAGCGCGATCCCGGAGGCGAGGCCGTCAAGCCCGTCGATGAGGTTGAAGGCGTTGATCGCCCCCGCGATCCAAAAGCACGTGATGGCGCAGTCGAGATACCACGGAAGACTCGGCCACACGTCGGCGAAACCGACGCCCGCCCAGCCCCACGCCCCCAAGGCGACGAGAAGCTGGCAGAGGAGTTTCACGATGGGTTTGAGGCCGAACTTGTCGTCGATGTAGCCGACGGCCACCAGCGTCGCCGCGAGCACCGTCAACTTCAGAAAGACGGCGGCCGACGGCGGGAAGAACGACGCGCACCCGAAGAACATGAATCCCGTGCTCGTCATGATCACGCCGAGGAAGAGCGCGAGACCCCCGCCACGCGGGATGGGGATCTTGTTGATGCGCCGGGCGCCGGGCTTGTCAACCATCCCCAGGTGGCGGTTCAACTCGCGCACGAGCGGCGTGAGGACGAGCGTGAGGAGGAACGCGGCGAGAAACGCGCCGAGATAGAAGCCAAGGAAACGCATTTACCTCACCATCCTTTCCAAATCCAAAAGGAACGCCTGCAATTCCTCCTCGGTCGCGGCGGACGAGCAGACCGTCACCATCGCCCAGCGGTCGATGCGATTGAAAAACGAGCGATCCCAGATGTCGCGGAGGATGCGCCGGACGTGCGAGGACGTCCTGAAGCCGTCTTGGTTGTAAAACGTGTAGGCGAACTGAAGCGGGCGCGGCGCGGTGGCGGAGACGAGGGAGAGCGTCCGCCACGGCGTGTCGCCGACGGTGACGGACTTCGGGTCGCGCATGAGGAAGCCCTGCGAGGGCAGGCAAAGCTCCGGGCGGTGGATGGAACTTTTCGAGTGGCCGCCCATGACGAGCGAGACGGCGAACCACGTGCCGTCGGGCGCTGTGTAGAGACGCTTGTCGATGCGCGTGTCCTTTGGGAGAATCGTCGTCTCCGCCTCGCTCGCCGCGAGCGGTTCGGAGGTGAAGCCGGCGAGTTCCGAGAGGGCGGAGCGCGGGGCCTCGCAAAGCGTCGTCTCTGGCGTTGTCAAAAGCGTCGCCATCGCGAACGCGAGAACGGCGAGCGTCGCGCACGGAACGAGGAGCGGGGCGCGTTCGGACGTGACGGGCGCGGCGAGTGGTGCGGTTTCAGGCGCGGCCGTTTTCGCCGACGGCAACAGACGGCCAAGGCGCGAAATGCCCTCGCCGACGACGACCATGAGCGCGAGCGCGGCGAGAAAGACGACGTAGCCGGAGTAGTCGTGGTAGAAGCCGATGGCGAACTCCTTGGAGGCGCACGTCCCCACGAGGCAGATCGTCAAAATGCGGACGATGTTCCCGATGACCGCGAGCGGCACCGAGCAGGCGAAGAGGAGAAGCCGCGTCAAAAGCGTTTTCTGCGTGAAGTAGGCGTAGCCCGCCGTCAACGCCATCAGCGCGAAGATGGAGCGCAGCCCGGAGCAGGGGTCCGCGACGTCAATCGCGAACGAGCCGTCGGGCGCGGCGAGCATCGTTCCCGTGCGCACGATGTCGGAGCCCACGCCTTTGAGGATGGCGCACGCCGTGCCCGTCGCGAAGAGCCGCAAGTGGACGGTGATGACGTCCAGGAACGTCGCGAGCGGTGTGCAGAAGAGGAGGAACGCGGCGGGGAAGAGGACGCGGCGGGCGGCGGCGCGGCCGAAGAACGCCCACGTGAGCGTGATGAGAAGCCCGACGAAGGCGACGATCTCGAAGCGCACCTGAAGGCCGCGCACACCGAGGAAGCCGAGAAAGAGGAAAGGCAGCGTGAGAAACGCCCCCCACCAACTCGACGCGGCGAGCGAGGCGAGGATTTTCTTGCGCTCGACGACGACGACATAAATGGAAAAGAGCGGCACATACCAGCCGAAGGAAAGGTCTTCCTTCGGATCTTGGAAAAGCCCCGGCATCTGGTCGAAGATGAGCGTCTTGAAGCCCGCGACGAGAAGCGCGAGCGCGAGCGCGAAAAGGCCGAGTTTCACTTTCAGCGTCTTCGTCACGCGTGCTCCCCCTTCCGCGCCGCGACGAGCCAGTGCGGCATCGGTGGCGCGAGCGGCACGGTGTCTTGCGGGGCAAGCCCCGCCTCGCGCATCCAGCCTTTCAACTCCGCGTCGGAGAAGACCCAGCCGTTCGTCGTCGTGAGCGCCATGTTGACGGCGAAGAGCGCGGAGAATGTCGGCGCGGTGCGCGTTGCGTCCGTCATCAAGTCAAGGACGTAGAGCCGCCCGCCGTCGCGCAACGCCCGTGCGGCGCGGCGCAGGATGTCCACGATGGCCGCAGGGCTTTCCTGATGAAGCGCGCCAAAGATCGTGACGACATCGTAAACATTCTTCTCATAATCGTCCGCGTGGTAGTCGCCCGCGCGGCAGTCGATGCGGCTTGTGAGACCCGCGTTCTCGACGAACGAGGCCGCCGCCTTGGAAATCGCGGGGAGATCGACCGTCACGCACTTTAGGTCGGGATTCTTCTGCGCGAGCAAAATCGCATACGCGCCCGGCCCGCCCGCGAGGTCGAGGAGGCGCGGCGCGTGGCCGTCGCCGCCGACGGCCGACGTGTCGATGAGATCGACGACGCTCCGGCCGATGCCCATCGCCCGCGAGAACATCGCCTCCGCAAACGCTTTCGTCCTTGCGGGGTCCTCGCCGAGGTGGAGCTCGGGACGCTCGACGCACTCGTTCGTGCGCACGAACTCCGCGAGACGCCCCCACGCGGGGTAGACGTCGCGGTTGTAGCCAATCGCCTTGGTGAGGTCGGCGGGTCCGCCGCGCACGAGCGCGAGTTTCGCGGCGGGCGTGTTCGCGTAGCCGTCCGCCGATTTTTGGAGGAGACCCTCGGCCGCGCACGCGTCGAGCAGGAGCCTCAAACCGCGTGGCAACGCCGACTCAACGACGTGCGCGAACTCGCCCTTCTCGACACGCGAGAAGACGTCGTGCTCCAGCGCGGCGAAGAGGACTTGGCTGCCGTAAAAGGCGGACGCGAGGTCAACGATGTCCTGAACGGATTTCATCGAATGCGTGTGATCGCGCCAAAGGGGCAGACTTGCGTGCAGTGGCTGCAGCCCGCGCACTGGTTCTCGTCGATTTTCATCTGGTAGCGGCCGGGAGAAACTTCCGCGCCGCGTGTGATCGCGGGGCAGCCGAGTTTGAAGCACGCGCCGCACGCCTTGCATTTCGCCGCGTCCGTCTGGCACAGCCCTTCCTTCGTCAGCTTCGCCGCGATGCGGCACGGCGCGTAGGCGATGATGAGCGCGGGCTCGTCGCCGTCCATCGACTCGGTGAGGACTTTTTCAAGCCCCTTCAAATCGTCGGCGGAGACTTTCGCGACTTTCTTGTAGCCGCAGGCTTTCGCGATGTCGGCGATCTCCGTGACGGGCGCGTCGTCGCCCGCGAGCGTCTTGCCGGTGCCGGGGTTGTCCTGGTGTCCCGTCATCGCCGTGATGCGGTTGTCGAGGACGACCGTCGTCACGGGCGTCGAGTTGTAGAGCGCGGAGAGGATGCCGGTCATGCCGGAGTGGAAGAAGGTCGAGTCGCCCAAGACGGCGCAGATGCGGCCTTTGAGGCCCGCCTTCTTCATGCCGGCCGCGTTGCCGATGGAGGCTCCCATGCAAATCGTCGTGTCCATCGCCGAGAGCGGGGGGAACGCGCCCAAGGTGTAGCAGCCGATGTCGCCCGTCACGGTGGCCTTCAACTTGTTGAGGACGTAGAAGACGCCACGGTGGCCGCAGCCCGCGCAGAGGACGGGCGGGCGCGTCGGAAGACCGGCGGGAACTTGTTTTTCCTTCGCCGTCGGAACGTCGCCCAAGAGTTCGTGGCGGAGGTTCTGAACGCGGTCGGCGTTGAGCTCCAGCATGTTGAGCTCCGTCTCGTGCGCGACGACCTTGAGGCCCATCGCCTTCACTTGATCCTCCAAGAAGGGATCGAGTTCCTCGACGACGAGGAGGCGCGGATGCGCGTTCGCGAAGTCGGCGACGAGTTTCTTGGGGAGCGGGTTCGTCCAGCCGAGTTTCAGGATCGGCACGTCGGGGAAGATTTCGCGGACATACTGGTAGGCGACCGCGCTCGTCAAGATGCCAAGATCCTGCGCGGCGGGCGGCGTGGGTTTCGTCGGCGCGACGACGCGGTTGAACGCGGACTCGTTCGCCGCCGCCTCCATCGCCTTCGTGCGCTCCTGCGCGTGCAGACGCTGCGACGGCGAGAACGCGGGGACGGGGATGTTGCGGCGGATGTCCTTTGTGTAGGGGAGGAGAGGGTGCGGCTTGGGGTCGAAGGCACCAAGTTCGACGAGCGAGGCGGAGTGGCTTGTGCGCGTCGTGAGGCGAAGGATGACGGGGACTTGGAACTCTTCGGAGAGCGTGAACGCCGCGAGCGTCATGTCGTAGGCTTCCTGCGAGTCGGCGGGCTCCAAGAGGAGCGCGCGCGCGAACTTCGCGAGGTTGCGGTTGTCCTGCTCGTTCTGCGAGGAGTGCATGCCGGGGTCGTCGGCGGAGACGAGGACGAAGCCGCCGTAGGCCCCCACGTAGGTGAAGGTCATGAGGGGATCCATCGCGACGTTGAGGCCGACGTGCTTCATCGCCGTGAGGGCGCGGGCGCCCGCGAGCGACGCGCCGACGGCGGTCTCGACGGCGACCTTCTCGTTCACCGCCCATTCGCATTTCACCGTCGCCTTGAATTTGGCGATGTTCTCCAGGATCTCCGTCGAGGGTGTGCCGGGGTAGGCACTCGCCACCACGCACCCCGCCTGCGCCGCCGCGTGGGCGACGGCCTCATTGGCGCTCAAAAACTTTTTCATCCAACCGTCTCCTTATGTAAATGGAATATTATACCATAAGGGACGTGTTTTTGGAGAGCTTTGCCATCGCATGGGCGGGCGGAGGCGGCGGGGAGAAGAAGGAAAGGCGCGGGGAGTATAATTGACGCTCCTTAATGTCCCGTCTCGAAATGCGGGTCGACGGAGATGCATGTCGCGGGGCATTTCGCGGCGAGTTG
>CAVEND010000019.1:0-6896 GCA_963616865.1 Faecalibacterium prausnitzii
TTCATTTTCCTTCCTTCTCCTTCTTTTCGTCCGCGAGGTTTCGCTCCTCGCGGCGTTTGCGGATTGCGTCGATCTCCTCCTGTTTCGGGAGTTCCAAGATGATGGGCGACTGCGGCGTCACGTCCTCGAAGGTATCGACCGGCTTCTCGCCTATCGTGTCGCGGATATACTCCGCCGCCTTGACGTCCTTCGCCGAGCGCATGAGCATCCCGAGGAGCGTGATGTCCTGAACGAGCGGGTCGCCCGAAAAGCCCAGCGACTTCATCTGCTGGCGCATTTTCGTGTAGAGCGGGCTGTCTTTCGGAATGGCGCAACCGAGCATCATTTTAAGCTGCTCGCGGAACGATTTTCGGGCGCGGCGGACGGAGACGGACGCCTTGCCGCCTTTTTTGCCCATTTCCCTTGCCTCTTCCTTGCTTTTCTGCGAGAAAGGGATGAGGTTTGCCCTGCCGTCGAATCGTGCCATTGTGTCGTGCCTCCGTAAAATTATCTTGACAGTCAACCTTGGGTGGTGATACAATACGGCTCTCGCGTGTGCGCGTCACGTGGGTTCAGTCCGCAAGGTTCTGCGAACAGGGCGCGTTTCGCGGCGACATCAGTCATTGAGCCGCCTCCTGTGCGTGTCGTCCCGCAACGAATCCATCAGCGCGGCCTCGAACAGGTCGGGCTGATAGGTGCGCCCCTCCTTGCGCTTGCCACGGTTCGCGCCGCCGCGTCCCGACGACTTCAGCCCGATGGCCTTGACGAAGCGGCGCATCCAGCGGTTGTCGCGAGCCATGCGCTCCTTGCGGTTGAAGACGGCTTGGCGCGAAATGCCGATCTTCTCGGCGATGCGGAAGGGTTCAAGTCCGCGATAGAGGTGGTAGAAGATTCGGAGGTCGGTTTCGTCAAGCCCCATGATCGTCGAGAAGACGACTTTGCAGGCGGTTTCGGATTCGCACGAGAGGCTTTGCGTCACCGAGGCGTCGTAGGCGAGGCGCGGGTCTTCGGGTTCGCCCTCGATGGCGTCGATGACGGATTCGGCGGAGCGGGCGCGGTCGTTGCCGTCCGTGGCTTCGAGCGCGTGCTGGGCGAGGAACGCCTCGGGGTCTTCGAGCGAGCCGGAAGTCACGATGTCCTTGCCGTCGCATTGGAAGTTCGGATTCGGGCCGGGGCATGAGTGCCAGCAGACGGGGAGGTTCAGCCCGTTCATCGGGCAGGCGTGGCATGAGCGGGGGCGTCCGTGGGAATGTCCGTGCGCGTCCTTCCAGACGACTGGCCCGGAGCATTTCGCGCAAGCCGCGTTCCCCGTGTTGTAGGCGGGACAGGCGGCGAGGCGGCATCGTTCGTCCTTTGCGGCGTCTTTCGTCACGGTTTCCTTCGTCATGAGCGTCGTGTTCTCCTTTTCCGAGGTGGTGTGCGTATTGTATCACCACCCGCCGAAAAAGTAAAGGGGGTGCGGAGAAAAAACGGGCGAAGGGGAGGTCAAGCGTCCTTCGAGACGCGGAACTCGATGTAGGGCAAGACGCCGACGCAATATCGCTTGCGGACGACGAGCGTCGAGATCGTGCGGTCGTCCGTCCATAGGTCTGCGCCCTTGCCCTTGTCATAGGAGAGCGCGTCGTTGACGGCCTTGACGAGATTGTCGCAGTCCGCGCCGTTCATCTTCGGCGCGTCGTGGACGAGCCGCTTCTTCGCCGTTCCCTGCGGATAGGCGTAGTGGAAGGTCACTTCGAGGCGGATGGGGTCGCCGTCCGAGACGATTGCGCGGACGGCGGCGCGGTGTCGCCGTCCGAGGAGGGCGACGGCCTTCTTCGTTCTCGCCACGCGGGGATTCGTGAAGATGCGCCCCTGACGGAAACTCACCTTCTTCTGCTGGCTTGTCGCGCAAGTCGCCGGATCGACCGCGAGCGAAAACGAATACTCTTCCATGCCTCCGACCGAGGCGGTCAGCCGCCGACCGCCGCAAGGACGGCAGAGGGGGCGGAAGTCGCGGCGGCGACGGCGGGCGTCGGGCGCGAGAGGCCGGGGAGCGTCGGCTGAAAACGCTCCTTCAGCCGCTGGTATTGATTGCGCACGTAGTCCTCTCGCGGAAGGGGCATCGTCAGCGTCGCGACGAACGACTTGACGGCGGTCGGCGATTCGCGGAGGTGCCAGATGGCGTGTTCGACGAGGGGGAGCATCTTCTGCTCCCAGACGTCGGCGAGACACGCCCCCTTTGGCATCCCCGTCATTTCGCGGAGGGCGGAAAACGCCTTCAGGGTGCGGGCGTGGACTTCGCACGTCTCGCGGAGGTTCGTGCGGGCGGGACGCGAAACCGAGCCGGTGGTCGTCGGCGCGGCTTCGCGGGTGTAGGTATGCTTTCTCATCTTACGCAATCCTCCTTGTCTGCGCGTAGTCAAGTGCGCGGGCTTGAAGAATCTGGTCGGCGTAGCCGGAACAGGCGAGGCCGCCCGGGACTTGTCCGCGATACTCGGTCGAAATCCCCTTACGGCGGTCGGTGATCTTGATGAAGTCTCGGTCAATCGTGACCTCGACGCCCTTGTCCTCGAATGTCATAAGTCGTGTTCTCCTTTGCGTTTGCGTTTGGGTTTCCGTCGTACGGATCGGATCTTGCGGTCTCGGTTTCAGAACGGAAGGTCGTCCTGTTCCGGCTCGCAAGCCTCCGCCGTCGGCTGTTGCGGGATTTCGGGAAGTGCCGCCGCGCCGCCCGCCGCCTCGATGCCGACCGCCTTGGTGTTCACGAACCACGCGCCGGGCGTCTTCTTGCTCTCGGACGCGGAGACAAAGAACTTCACCGTCACCGTCTGGCCGGGGCAGAAGCGGTCGAGGCTCGTCGTCATGTCGCTGCTCTTCGAGCGGAGGAAGTCAAACGCGGCGTAGTCGGGGTAGCGGCTCTCGGCGTTCTGGATCAGGACGAGCGTCCGCTTCGCGAATCCCGAAGGGAACGATTGCGTCTTCCCGATGAAGTGAATCTTGCCGGTGAACTCGTAGGGTTTGCTGCTCATGTTTCGTGTTTCCTTGTTTTGCGTTTCGTTTGAGTGTTTTCGTTTCGGTGATTTGTGTCGTTTTGCCGCGTTTTGCCGCCTTGGCGTAATCGGCGCGAAAACGGCGGTAGACGGCGTTTGTTTTTCGGGCGATAGATTTATCGGTTGAAGCGTTGCTCGCGTTTAGAACCGCGTTCTCGCGCGGCTATGCGCGTTTTACTTGATCTTCTCCCATGTTCGCTTGTCCTTGCCCGTGAAATGCGCGGCAAGGCACATTTCCTTGATGCGCGAGACGACGCGCCCGCCGTAGCGGTCTATGAACTCGGTTTCGTTGAGGTTTGTCGTCATCACGAGGCGGTTCGGGCGGTAGCCCTTTCTTACCGACGCCATAAACGCCTCGTAGCGGCGCACGATGAAGTCGGCGAAGGATTCCGTCTTGACGAAGTTCTCGTAGACGGCGTGTTCCGCGCCGACGTCATCGAGGATTATGTCTCCCCGCGAGAGGTCGAGCGCGTCTTGTGTCCGTCCGAGAATCCATCGGTCGTCCGGCATGGTGTAGATCGACCACCCGCGAAAGAGGGCTTTCGCGAACGCGGTCTTGCCGCATCCGTAAGTCCCCGAGAGGATCAGCCCCTTGTCCGAGCAGTTTATGGCGTTGACGATTTTCATGCCGCGAGCGAAGTCTGCCTCCCCCGCGACGGACAGAAGCCAGCCTCGGTCTTCAAGCATCTTGCCCGCATCGAAGTCAGAACGCATTTGCCACCTCCGTTTGTTCTTGTTCCCTGTGAATGTTGTCTATGCCGCCCGAAAGCGGCCCGATCTTGATTTCGGCGTCCCATCGCTCGTTGTTAAGCCAGACGAGCGGGGCGCAGATGTAGCGTCCGCCGTCGTGCGTCCACGTCTCGCATCGCTTCCACTTGTCGAGGCCGCCCATGATTCGGTTGAACATGGAAACGGCGTCTCCTGACTTGCGGAGGATGCGGGCGAACTTGTCGGCGCACTTGCGCTTGTCCTGTTTGCGGACGCCCGGATAGGCTTTCCACCATGCGTCGAACATCGTCTCCTCGTCGTCCGAGAGAGAGCCGTCGCGCAAGCGGCGGTCGGTCTTTTCTTTTTCTTTTTCTTTTGTATTTGGATTTATATTCTCTTTCTCTTTTATATTATAAAGGGAGGCGGCGTTGCTATTGTTTCCGCTATTGTTTTTTTCGGAGTCCGCTATTGTTTCCGCTATTGTTTTTTCCGAGGGGGTGCTATTGTTTTCGCTATTGTTTTTTTTGTCGGGCGATTTTCGGGCGTTCGCGTTGCCCAGATTTCGCGCTATTCCCTTTCCGTTTTGACCGCCTTTGCGGCCGATTTCCGCTTTTTCCTCACGCTCGACCGTGCCGTCGAGAATGGGCTTGCAGACGAGGTAGCCGTCGTGAGCCGCCCACGCCTCTCCCGCAGAAACTCCCCTTTCGGGGGTCTGCGGAACCTCTCCGAGAAAGGCGAAGCGCATGATGGCGTCGTAGAACGCGAGCCGCTTCGGCCCAGTATCCCGCGATTCCGCCATGAGCCACCAGTTCTCGTAGAACAGGACGGACTTCCGCCCCGTCTTCGATCTGTCAGGTATCGTCATGAAACCTCCTTGAATGTGTTGCGGCTCTGCCTCCGCCCGTCTCGCCGTTTCTGCGCGGGTGACGCGCCGTGCCGCCCCATGTTCCACATGGAGCGTTTGCCGCTCGGTTTAGAAGGCGGCGTCCGGCTTTTCGGCGGCGGGAGCGGGCTTCTGCGCCTCGGCGGTCGGCGTCGCCGCCGTCATGCCGAGAGCCGCCTTCAGCGTCTCCTGTCCGCCGCGCTTGCCGTCGTCGGGCTTCTGGAACCAGTCCTCCGGCTTGCTCATGCCGTCCCTGATGGAGTTCGCGATCTTGCCGAGGTTGGCGAGCTGCGCGGGCTTGATGGCCGTCAGGTGGCACTGGATGCGGGCTTCGATCTGCTCCTTCGTCACGCCATACTGCGCGAAGAGTTCGAGCATCTTCTTCAGCCGCTCCGGCGTCACGTCGAACTTCGTCGCCATCGTCGCGTCGCAAGCCTCCACCGCCTCGTCAACGATGTCGCCCGGAATGACGCCGAGGATACAGGCGCGAAGCCGCCGCGCCCCCTGATTGGCGACGAGTTCGTAGATGTCGCGGGGGTCGGTGAGCCTCTTGTCCCCTGCGCGAGTGTGGCGGACGTGCGGCACCTGAAAGACCTTCGTCTGCCGAGCGTTCGTCTCCATGTCCCACGCGAAAGCCTCGCACGTGGATTCGCCGTTGCGCTGCTCCAGCTCGCGGACGCCGAAACTCATGTTCCCCCAGTTCTGGGCGAGCATTTCGGCAAGGCGGATCGACGGGCCGGTCACGTCCGTGCCGCCACGCGAGTAGGTGTAGCACGCGCACTCGGCGAGTTTCGGACGGGTGCAGGCGTTGAGGATTCGGTCGCGGGCGGCAATCGTGTCTCGCGGACACATCTTCGCCATCTGCATCGCCGCGACGGCTTCCGCCATCTCGCGGGTCTGCGCGACCATCGTCGAGGCGTTGCCCTGCGGCACGATTGCCGTCGCCGAGGCGGCGGGGGCCGCGGGCGTCTGCGGCTGGACTGTCATCACTTCGTTCATGTTCGTGTTCTCCTTTTCTCTTTCGGTTTTTCCTTTGCGTTTTCCTTTACTCCGCCACCGCCGCGACTGTCGCGGTTTCGGGCGAAATCGTCTCTTGCGCTTGCGTCTGCGCGTCTTGCTCCATGTCGAACTCCGCTCTCGCCACGTAGTCGAGAACGCTGTCCGAGGTCTTCAGGAGGAACTTTCGCGCCCCCTCCTTCGTCGTCGTCTCGGTGAAGAGTTCGATATTCTTCTTCAGCCGCTCGCCGCCGTCGGAGTAGCACCCGGCGAGGCCGATTGCGACATCCTCCCAGTTCACCTTCTTGACGGTCTTCGGCTTCTCGCTCTTCCATGTGGCGAGAATCGTCTTGCCGTCGTTGCCGAGAATACACTCCTTGTCGCCCATCGCCTTCTGGAGTTCGGCCTTCGCCGCCTCCTCGTCCGCCTTTGCCGCGTTCTTCGCGGCTTGCGCGTCCTTCATGCGGTTGTAGGCGGAGAGGATGTCGCGGCTCACGAAAACGTGAGAGGCGGGCGTGGAACGCCGCCAGAGAATCTTGCAGTCCTCATCGCAGACCGGCTCCGGCTTCACGCCGTGGATGATATGCTCGTCCCACCAATTGCGGGCGTAGGCGTCCTGTGCGCGGATTATCTCGTCGTTGCGCTCCAGCACATAGATCGCGAAGTCCGTGCGGGCGAAGCGTCCGCAGGGAATCGCCATCTTCACGGCGACGAAGATACGCTCCGCCGTCGGGACGCGCCCCATGTAATGGAAGCATTGCGTCTGATAGTGCGCGGGGATGCCGAGCGAGCCGTCGCGGATTTCCGTGCCGTTAGGGAGAATCGAAACGGCGTCCGACCGCTCCCACTCGCTTCCCGAGGTCTTCGCCTCGAAAATCTCGTTCGTCCGAATCTGCCCGCGATACGCCGCCGTCTTCTGTCCGTCGGGAATGACGAGGCGGTCGAGGTTGGCGAGGAGGCATCCGTCAACGATCATCATGCGGTGATTGACGAGCCGCTTGCCGGTCAGTTCCGTAAACCGCTTCGCCACGAGGTCTTCCTCGTGCGAACCCCACCAAGTCGCCTCGGTGTCGCTCGCGCCGTCGTCGGTCGCGTTCATCTTGCTGTTCCAGACGCCGACCGCCGTCGTCCACGGCGAGAGCGTTCCCGTCGGCGAGGTCTTGCAGGGAATGATCCCCGCGATGTCGGAGCCGCCCAGCCCCTTGCGCCGCGCCTCCCGAATCTCCTCCGTTATCATATTCGTGTTCTCCTTCTGCGTTTTCCTATTTCGTTTTGTTATTCGGTTTCTTGTTTCATTTTCC
>CAVEND010000019.1:6906-9954 GCA_963616865.1 Faecalibacterium prausnitzii
GCCCCGACCCCATCACGGCGGAGAGGCGTCCCGCTTTCGCGAGCCGCTTCACCGTCAGCGTCGTGCGTCCGAGGAGGCTTGCCGCCTCGCGGAACGAAAGGCACTTGCCGGAAATGGATTCCGCACCATCCCCAGCCAGCAGACTTTCGAGCAGACGGCGTTCGCGCTCCGTCACCGCCGCGTCTATCGCGGCGAGTGCGAGAATCGCGTCAGCCGTATGCCTCGAAAACATCTGCGGGTGTTTGCTCTATTATGCGCCCACCTTGCGCGAAAAAGATTTCGCCCTCGGCTTCTGCGCCTTTGAGAACTCCGCCAACGCCTCCGAGATGGCGGCGGACGGATCGATCCCTTTGCTCTTCAACGCCTCGTATGCCGCGAGCGCGTCGCCGGAGAGGGTGACGCGGATGCGGACGCGGTTGTCGCGAGAGGGAGCGGGGGCGGCTTTCGCCGCGCCCGCCTTGCCTTTTGTGGTATTGGACTTCGTTGTTGCCTTCATGTCATTTGCCTTTGCTTGCTTTCTTTTCATTTTTGATGATTCCTTCCTGTTTTGCTGTTTTGATCAGGATGGTGCGGAAGGCGTCGGTCTGGTTCACTCCGTAAGCGTCGGCAAGTTCCTTGATGAGCGAGCGTTCCGCCTCGGTGAGCCAGAACGCCACGCGCTTCTTGCCCTTCTTGCGCATATTTGCCATGTCGTGTCTCCTTTCGTGTTGAGCCGGATAGTCGGCCAAACGGCCTCTTCTCGGCTGATGGGGGTATTATAGTATATCCACGAGTGAGAATACAAGAGGGAATCGCGATTTTCGCGCAGAAAAACTTTTTTTGAGAAAAGTGATTTTCCCCGGTGCCATCTCACGGCAAAATATGGGATAATATCCAGTGTTGAAGCACAATAGTGCCTCCACCTAAAAAACGAAACAAAAGAATAGGAGAAAACAAATGGAAAAGAGAACGGACATCCCGATGTTCCATATCCAAGGGAATGGATGGAAGAGCGTCGGACAACCTACGGACGACGGCTTCGTCGTCTTCGCCGGATCGACGGTCGGCGCGATCTCGCAAAGTTTCATCACGCACGGCAAGGCGTATTACAACTATCGCCTCATGCTCGAAAACGATAACACGATTATCAACGGCGCGTTCGCCAAGGACTTTATCTTCAAGAGCGCGGCGCAAGCGGCGAGCGTCGTGAGCGGACGGCTCGCGAACGTCAACGCGCAACTGAAGTCTGACGACGGAAGAACTTTCGGCGAGTGCTATCCGAAGAAGCAAGGCAAGAAGCGCGAGTTCGTCGAGAAGGCCGAGAAGCGCGACGACACGCCGCCGATGGGCTACACCGTCATGGACGACGGAACGCCGCGCTATGTCATTCCCTCGAACGAGGGCGGCTACATCGAGTTTCGCGGCAACGAGGCGAAACGCCGCGCCGAAGAGGCTCACGCCACCCCCGGCGTCGTCATGGAGGTCAGCGTCGCGAATGACTGACGCAAACACAAAACAGGAAAACAAAACCGAAACAACAAACCGAAACACAACACAACCCACACAACCCAAAATAACCGAAACAAAAGAACAGGAGAAAACGAAAATGATAGCCATCCTCGAAAACGACATCTGCTTCAGCACGGCGAACGGCGGACACAACCCCTTCAACACCGACAAGCTGCCGCGCACGGAACTCTCGGTCGAACTCGCCCGCACCGCGCTCGACTTCAACATCGTCAAGAAGCCGAGTTTCGACGACACAGGACGGCGGATTCCCGGTCACTTCCATCTGGAGCGCGACGACGAGCGGCGTTCCATCATTCCGACGCTCGCCTCGGTCGGCAATCAATACACCCCAATCCAGCACCTCGACGTCTTCGACTACATCACCAACAAAGTGATGCCCGAAGTGCCGGAGATGAAGCTGGAGATGGCGGGGACGATCTACGGCGGCGGGGTCGGCCTCATCGCCGCGAAGTTCGGAGACACCTTCGCCATCAAGGGAGACGATAGCGCAAACGAACTGCGGCTCTTCTTCAACAACCCGAGCAACGGACGCGGGCGCATGACGCTCGGATTCACGCACGTGCGCGTCATCTGCCAGAACACGCTCATCGCCGCGACGAACGAGGCGAGGGCGGACGGCTGGTGCATCACGCACACGAAGTCCGCGCCGGAGGCGACGCTAAACGCCATCAAGTGCATCCGCTCGCAGGCGCAGTTCGCGGTCGCCCTGAAGCACCATTGCGAGGCGTTGGCGGAAATCGGCGTCAACGGCGAGACGATGCGCCGTTGCCTCGATGCGGTCTACCCCATCAGCCACCTCCCCGAAAGCTACGCCCGCTCGCGGCTGGAGAACCTTCGCGAGGAGGTCGTGCGCCAGTTCGAGGCGGGCGAGACGGCGCAGACGTTCAAGACGGACAGCGCGTGGAAGCTCTTTAACAGCTTCACCTACCCGATCTTCAACCCCGACCCCGCGAAACTCGAACGGAGCAAGACGAAGGACGCCGCCGAGATCGCCTACAAGGGCATGACCGGCACGGTCGGCGAGAAGGTGCGCGACATCTTCAACAAGGTCTACCGCGTCGTCCGCGAGGTGGCGTGAGGCGCAAGGGAGGACACGACAATGGATATTGACGCCGTGATGGATAAGATTCGCAAGGCCGTGCGCCTCGCGAACCGCACGAGCGAGAGCGGAGAGCGGGAAACCGCCCTCCGCCTCGCCAAGGGGCTTGCCGAGCGCAACGGCCTCTCTTTCGAGGACATCGCCGTCGCCGAGAGCGACGCCGCCAAGGCGGTGCATGAACAGGACGCCGACTATCGCACGATCTGCGGCATCGAGTTCGGACACGCCTGCTTCATTCTCCGCGAGCATTTCGGCGTCATCGTGATGTCGAGCCAGCAGCGCGGCAAGTCGCAACGGAAGCGGCTCTCGTGGTTCGGGTCGCGCCTGAACATCGAAATCGCGAAGCACGTCTTCCACATCCTCCTCCGCGAGAGCCGCAGGGCGTATCGCGAGGCGAACGCGAAGATGCAGAACGAGGTCGGTGCGCTCGCCGAGCGGCT
>CAVEND010000020.1:0-9931 GCA_963616865.1 Faecalibacterium prausnitzii
GAGAGGTAGCGCTCGCCCGTGTCGGGGAGAAGCGCGACGATGGTCTTGCCCTTGTAGTCGGGCGACTTCGCGAGTTCCAAGGCCGCGTGAAGCGCCGCGCCGGACGAGATGCCCACGAGCAACCCCTCCTGCGCCGCCGCCGCGCGCGCCGTTGCGCCCGCGTCCTCCGCCGAGACCGTGATCACCTTCGTGATGATCGAGGTGTCCAGCACCTTGGGGACGAAGCCCGCGCCGATGCCTTGGATCTTGTGGGGGCCCGCCTTGCCCTGCGACAGGACGGGGCTCGTGTCCGGCTCGACGGCGTAAAGGGCGATGTCCGGGTTTTTCTCGCGCAGGAACTTGCCCGTGCCGGTCAACGTGCCGCCCGTGCCGACGCCCGCGACGAACGCATCGACGTGGCCGTCCGTGTCCGCCCAGATCTCAGGGCCCGTCGTGATCTTGTGGTAGGCGGGGTTCGCCGGATTCTCGAACTGCTGGAGGATGACGCCGCCCCGCGCCGCGGCGATCTCGTTCGCCTTGGCAATCGCGCCTTTCATGCCGTCCGATCCCGGTGTGAGGACGATTTCCGCGCCATAGGCGGCCGCCAGTTTGCGCCGCTCGATGCTCATCGTCTCGGGCATCGTGAGGACGAGGTGGTAGCCTTTGATCGCCGAGACGAGCGCCAGGCCCACGCCCGTGTTGCCGCTCGTCGGTTCGACGATTGTCGAGCCGGGCTTCAGGATGCCGCGCGTCTCCGCGTCCTCGATCATCGCGAGGGAGATCCTGTCCTTGACGCTGCCGCCGGGGTTGAAGAACTCGACCTTCGCGAGGACACGCGCCCCGCCCTTGTTCAACTTGTCCGAAATCTCGACAAGCGGCGTCTTGCCGATCTTCTCCAAAACCGTCTTGTAAATCTGTGACATCAGAAACCTCCTTTTTTGATTCACTACCTTCGTGGTAGTGATTACGCATAGTATAGCATTTTCCCGACATGCGTGTCAACAACGAATTTTGCGCACTTGACTTTGGGGCTTGTTTTTAGGATAATACTTTGAAAAATGTCCCATGGTGTAGCGGCTGCACACGGGTTTTTGATACCCAGAGTTCTGGTTCGACTCCAGATGGGACAACCAGGGCACTTGAATGAAGAAATATCTTGCGATTGACATTGGCGCGTCCTCCGGGCGGCACATCCTCGGCCATCTCGAAAACGGTCGGATCGCGCTCGAAGAGGTTTATCGCTTCGACAACTCGCAGATCGTTTCCCATGGGCATCACTGCTGGGACGTGGACGCCCTCGTCGCCTCGATCAAGGCGGGCATCGACGCGGCCTTGGCGAAAGGCCCGGTGGAGTCCATCGGCATCGACACGTGGGGCGTCGATTTCGTCCTTTTGGACGACAAGCACAACATCGTCGGCGACGCGGTTGCCTATCGCGATTCTCGGACGCAGGGCATGGACGCGGAACTTGAGCGCCTCGGCGTTTCGTTCGACGAACTCTATGCGCGGACGGGCATCCAAAAGGCCTCCTACAACACCATTTACCAACTCCTCGCCCTCAAGAAGGAACACCCGGAGCAACTTGAGAAAGCCTCCTCGCTTCTCATGATGCCCGAATACCTCACCTTCGCGCTGACGGGGCGCGTCGCGCACGAATACACCATCTCGTCAACGACCTCGCTCTTGAACGCCGAGGCGAAGGATTGGGATTTTCCGCTCCTTGACAAGTTGGGTCTCAAACGCAGCCTCTTCGGCTCGCTCGACATGCCGGGGGCGGTCGTGGGAACGTATCGCGGCGTGAAGGTTGTCTTCCCCGCGCTTCACGACACGGCCTCGGCGTATCTCGCCGTTCCCGCCCGCGACGAAACATCCGTCTTCCTGTCGAGCGGCACGTGGTCGCTTCTTGGCGTCGAACGCTCGTCGCCGCTGACGACGGTGGCGGCGCGTGAGGCCAACTTCACGAACGAGGGCGGCGCGTGGGGGCGGTATCGCTTCTTGAAGAACATCATGGGTCTTTGGATGATCCAGTCCATCCGCCGCGAACTGAACGGCGTTCAGTATGTCGAGGGGCAGACCTCGAACGACACGACGAAAGCCCTCTCGCGCCTCACGGATTGGGAGAAGGGCCACACGTATTCCTTCGCCGAGCTGGAGTCTTTGGCGCGTTCGGAGGCGGACGTTCCGTTCCTCATCGATGTCAACGACGCGCGGTTTTTAAGCCCCGCGTCCATGATCGGCGAAGTCCTCTCCGCCCTCCGCGAGAAGGGCGGGCAAGAGACGGTGCGCGTCGGCGAACTCGTGCAGTGCGTCTACCGCTCGCTCGCCGACTGCTACCGCCGGGAGATCGAGAATCTGTCGCGCTTGACGGGTGTCGCGTTCTCGGCGATCCACATCGTCGGGGGCGGCTCGAAGGATCGCTACCTGAACGACTTGACGGCCGAGGCGACGGGGAAGAAAGTCCTCGCGGGCCCGACCGAGGCGACGGCCATTGGAAACCTCATCGTCCAAATGATCGCGGGCGGCACATTGAGGGATTTGTCAGATGCGCGAGCGGCCATCCTGTAGGCGGGAGTTCGTCCGCGTCGCGGCCTGCGTGCCCACCGTCGCGCCGTGCGACGTCAAGCGGAACGTCGCGTCCATCGCCTCGTGTTTGCGCGAGGCGCGGGAGAAGGGCGCTGAAGTCATCGTCTTCCCGGAGCTCTGCGTCACGGGCTACACGTGCGCCGACCTCTTCTATCAGGAGACGCTGCTGAATTCGGCGGTGGCGGGTCTTGAAGAACTCATCCCCTTGACGACGGGCGCACTCGTCGCCGTCGGCCTCCCCCTCCGCGTGGGATCAAGCCTCTACAATGTCGCGGCCGTCCTCTTCAACGGGCGGCTCGTCGGCGTCGTTCCCAAGACGTTCCTGCCCTCGTCCCACGAGTTCTACGAAGCGCGGTGGTTCGCGAGCGCACGTGACGCGCATGAAAAAACAGTCACCTTGGCGGGCGTCACCGTGCCGTTCGGGAACGATCTCGTCTTTTCCCTCGGCGACGGCGCGTGTGTCGGTGTCGAACTGTGCGAAGACCTCTGGTCTCCCACGCCGCCCTCGACGCATCTGATGCTTTCGGGCGCGAACATCGTCCTCAATTTGAGCGCCTCCAACGAACTCGTCGGCAAGGCCTCGTATCGCAAGGATCTCGTCGTCGGGCAGTCGGCGCGTGGCCTCGCGTCGTATGTCTACGCGAGCGCGGGCGTGGGCGAGTCGACGACGGATCTCGTCTTCAGCGGCGCGACGCTCATCGCCGAGAACGGCGTGTGCCTCGCCGAGGGGGAGCGTTTCGTGCGCGGCGAGAGCGTCACCATCGCCGATGTCGATGTCGGCTTCCTCTCGTTCGAACGCGCGGGCGCGACGTCGTTCCGCGAAGCGGCCTCGTTGGACGCCGCCGACATCCGCGTTCAGGACTGCCCGCTGCCGCCGTCGGGCGATGTCGTTCCGAGTGACTTGATGCGCCGCGTCGATCCCCATCCGTTCGTGCCGCCGTCTGGGCCTTCGTGCGAGGCGCGGTGCGCCGAGGTCTTCGCGCTTCAGGCGACGGGGCTTGCGACGCGCCTCAATGCGCTCTCGTCCGCGTCCGTCGTCATCGGGCTTTCCGGCGGGCTTGACAGCGCACTCGCCCTCCTCGTGTGCGTCGAAGCGTTCGAGCGGTTGAACCTCCCCAAGTCGGGCATCCACGTGTTCACGCTTCCCGGCTTCGGCACGAGTTCGCGCACACGCGCCAACGCCGAGAGCCTCTGCCGCGCCTTGGGGCTTTCCTTGGAGACGTCGGACATCTCGCCCGTCGTCACGCAGCACTTGAAAGACCTCCGCCACGACATCGCCGTCACGGACGTCGTTTACGAGAACGCGCAGGCGCGCGCGCGAACCTACTTCCTCATGGACAAGGCCAACCAAGTCGGCGGCCTCGTCGTCGGGACGGGCGACCTCTCGGAGCTGGCCCTCGGCTGGTGCACGTTCAACGCCGACCACATGAGCATGTATGGCGTCAACTCCGGCGTTCCCAAAACGCTCGTCCGCCACCTCGTCGCGTGGTATGCCTCGCGCCACGCGGAGGCCGCCGCGCCGCTGGGGGACATCCTCTCGACGCCCGTCTCGCCCGAGCTCCTGCCGCTTCAGGCCGACGGCTCGATCGCGCAGAAGACGGAGGATCACGTGGGGCCCTACGAGTTGCACGACTTCTTTTTGTATCACTTCGTCCGGCGCGGCGCGTCCCGCGAGAAGATCCGCCTGTTGGCCGAGAAAGCCTTTGCGGGCGTTTTCGACGCGGCGACGGTTGCCCGTTGGCTCGATGTCTTCTTCCGCCGCTTCTTCACGCAACAGTTCAAGCGCAACTGCCTTCCCGACGGGCCGAAGGTCGGGACGATCAACCTCTCGCCACGCGGCGATTGGCGCATGCCGAGCGACGCCCGGCCGATTTTCTGAAAGGATCCAAGCATGGACTCAAAGCTCTACATCAACCCGCCTCTCGTGAACCGGGCCTACGACTGGAAGAAGGGCCCGCAGCCCAAGACGCGCGTGGCTCTCGACAAGTTCTTCAAGTCGCCGGCGATCAACCGCGTGAAGGATCAGATGTGCGAAATGGGGCGGCGCATCTACGCGCGGGGCTACACGGACGGCAACGGCGGCAACCTCTCCGTGCGCGTGGGCGAGGATCTCGTCCTCTGCTCGCCGACGCTCTGCTGCAAGGGCTTCATGACGCGCGAGGACATCTGCCTCGTCGATTTCAACGCGGGGCAGCTCTGCGGCTACCGCCCGCGCACGTCCGAGGTCAAGGTTCACATCGCGATGATGCGCACGGCGGGGTGGAACGCCTGCATCCACTGCCACCCGCCGCACTGCAACGCCTTCCTCTTCGCGGGGCAGGTGCCGCCGAGCGGCGTGAACCCGGAGGCCGACATCTTCTTCAACCAAATCCCCTTGGCCGCCTACGGCACGCCCGGCTCCGAGAAGGTCGCGGAGAACGTCGCGAAGATGGCGACGAAGTCGAACGTCGTCTTTATGGAGAACCACGGCATCGTCGCGGGCGCGCGCGACATCGAGGAGGCCGAGTGGTTCACCGAGAACGCCGACGCCTACTGCCAGGTGCTTCTCTTGGCCGCCGGACACGGCAAGCCCGTTCAGCAGGTCGACGCGAAGTCCGTCAAGGATTTCCTCGCGATCCGCAAGGGAATGGGCCTGCCCGTGGACGACAAGGAGAAACTCTACAACACGCACACCTTCAACGGCTATCGGATGAAGACGATATGAGAATCCTTTTCTTGAGCGACATCCACGGCGTTCCCTCCACATTGGAGGCGGCGCTCGCCCAAGGCGAGGCCCTCGGCTACGACCGCCTCGTCCTCTTGGGCGACCTCCTTTACCACGGGCCCCGCAACGGCGTGCCGAACTTCTACGACCCCGTGCGCGTCGCGACGCGCCTCAACGCGCTCAAAGACAAGATCGTCGCCGTGCGCGGCAACTGCGACGCGGAAGTCGACCAGATGATGTTCGAGTTCCCCATGATGAGCGACTACGCGCTCGTGGAGGCGGGGAAAAAGACGTTCTTCTGCACGCACGGCCACCTTTGGAACGAAAGCCATTTGCCGCCCCTCCAAGGCCAAATGGTTCTCGCGCACGGGCACACGCACGTTCCCGTCCTCAAGGATCTCTCGCCCACGCTCACCATCTTCAACCCCGGCTCCGTCTCCCTGCCGAAAGGCGGCTCGGCGCGGTCGTTCGGCTACTTCGACGGCGAAACATTGTCCCTGCGCCCTTTGGACGCGCACGATTGAAAAAAAAGAATGAACAACGACAACACCCTCCTGGCCATCAGCCCCCTTGACGGCCGCTACGCGGACAAATGCGCCGAGCTGCGCGACGTCTTTTCAGAATACGGCCTCATCAAGCGGCGCATCCTCGTCGAGGGCGCGTGGCTTGAGGCGTTGTGCGACGAGAAGGGCGTGCCCGAGTGCGCCGCGCTCTCCGCCCGCGAGCGCACGATGCTCCGCGCCATCGTGGCGGACGCGCCGCTCGACGCGGCGCATCGCGTCAAGGAGATCGAGCGGACGACGAACCACGACGTCAAGGCCGTCGAATACTACCTCAAGGAGAAAGTCGCCGGCACGCCGCTCGAAAGCCGCTCCGAGTTCATCCACTTCGGTTGCACGTCGGAGGACATCAACAACATGGCGCACGCGCTCATGCTGCGCGACGGCAAGGCGATCCTCCGCAAGGCGATGGACGAGCTCACGGACGAGATCGCCCGCATGGCGCGTGACTTCGCCGCCGTGCCGATGCTCGCGCACACGCACGGCCAGCCGGCCTCGCCGACGACGGTGGGCAAGGAACTCGCGGTCGTCGCCGCGCGGCTCCGGCGGCAGGCGGGCGAGATCGACCGCCTCGTCATGCCCGCGAAGATGAACGGCGCCGTGGGGAACTTCAACGCGCACCTCGCCGCCTACCCGCGCCTCAACTGGGAAGCGTTCGCGAAGCGCGTCATCACGGGGTTGGGCTTGCGGCAGAACCGCCTGACGACGCAGATCGAGAGCCACGACGGCATCGCCGAACTCTTCGACGCGCTCGCGCGTTGGAACTCGGTGTTGCTCGACTTCGACCGCGACGTCTGGCTCTACGTCTCGATGGGCTACTTCAAACAGCGGACGGTCAAGGGCGAGATCGGCTCCTCGACGATGCCCCACAAGGTGAACCCCATCGACTTCGAGAACTCCGAGGGCAACCTCGGCCTCGCGAACGCGGTCTTGGGCTTCATGGCGCGGAAACTCCCGCTCTCGCGCCTCCAGCGCGACCTCACCGACTCGACGACGCTGCGGAACATGGGCGTCGGCTTCGGCTACACGCTCATCGCCATCCGCTCGACGCTCAAGGGGTTGCGCAAGTTGGAGGTCAACGAGGCGCGGCTTCAAGAGGACTTGGACACCAACTGGGAAGTCCTCGCCGAGCCCATCCAAACGGTCATGCGCAAGGCGGGGCTTGATCATCCGTATGAGCGGCTCAAGGAGCTGACGCGCGGGCGGCGCGTGACGGCGGAGACGATGCGCGCGTTCGTCGAGTCGCTGCCCTTGGACGCGGCGGACAAGAAGAGGCTTCTCGCGTTGACGCCCTCGACCTACATCGGTCTCGCCTCGCGTTTGGCGCGTCTTTAAGAAAATGAAATCCCTGCGCGAGCTCTACCGCATTGGCGTGGGCCCCTCGTCCAGTCACACGATGGGGCCCGCGCGCGCGGCCGAGGAGTTTTTGAAAAAGTGTGGGTCTGAGGCCGCGTCGTTCGAGGTGACGCTTTACGGAAGTTTGGCCGCCACGGGGCGCGGGCATTTCACCGACGCGGCCATCTGCCGCGTCCTTGGCGAGGCTCGCACGACGATCCTCTGGAAGCCCGGCGAGTGTCTGCCCATGCACCCCAACGGCATGCGCTTCTCGGCGAAGACGTCCGCCGGCGCGTCCCTGCCCGATTGGGTGTGCTATTCCATCGGCGGCGGCGCGATTTGCGAGAGCGGCGGCTCGGATCGCGCCGAGGAAGTCTACGCCTACCGCTCCATGGCGGATGTCCTTGCCGCGTGCGAGGCGGGGGGCGTGCCGATTTGGCAACTCGTCGAGGATGCCGAAGCGGACATTTCGGACTATCTTTTGACGGTCATCGAGACGATGCGCCGCGCCATCGGGTCGGGGCTTCGCCACGACAGCGTTCTGCCGGGTGCGCTCCACCTCGCCCGCCGCGCGCGCAGCATCTACATGAAGGCGCGGTCGCTTCAGGACGACTTCAAGCGGACGGCTCTCCTCACCGCCTACGCGACGGCCGTCAGCGAGGAGAACGCCTCCTTGGGAACGATTGTCACGGCGCCGACGTGCGGGTCGGCCGGTGTCGTGCCGGCGGTCTTGCGCTATCTCGGCGAGCGTCTTTCCTGCGACGACACGGAACTCGTCCACGCGCTCGAAACGGCGGGCTTGGTGGGCAACGTCGTCAAGCAGAACGGCTCGATCTCCGGCGCGGAGGTCGGCTGCCAAGGGGAGATTGGCGTCGCGTGCGCGATGGCCGCCTCGGCGGCGACGTATCTCTACGGCGGCACGCCGGCGCAATGCGAGACGGCGGCCGAGATCGGCTTGGAGCATTTCCTGGGCCTCACGTGCGACCCCGTTCTCGGCCTCGTGCAGATCCCCTGCATCGAGCGCAACGCGATTGCCGCCAACCGCGCCGTCGTCGCCGCCGAAATGGCGATCCTCTCCGACGGGCGCCACCGCGTCAGCTTCGACGAGGTTGTCGAGACCATGCTCCGCACGGGTCACGATTTGCCCTCCCTCTACCGCGAGACGTCGCAGGGCGGCCTCGCGACGACGCTCAAAGAGCCATGCTGAAACGCCTCACAGTCTCCAACCTCGCCGTGATCGAGAAGGCGGACGTCACCTTCTCGGAGGGGCTTCACGTGCTGACGGGCGAGACGGGTTCGGGCAAGTCTGTTTTGATGGGGGCGCTCGCCCTCGTGCTCGGCGCGCGCGCGGACTCTTCCGTCGTCCGCGAGGGCGCGGTGGAGGCGGAGGTCGAGGCCGTGTTCGAGGACGGAGAAGGGCGGCGAAGGTCGTTCCGCCGCACGGTGACACGCGAGGGGAAGAGCCGCGCCTGGATCGACGACGAGTCGGTGTCGATGGCCGAGCTCAAAGAGGCCGGGGCCTCGCTCGTTGACATCCACGGCTCACGCGCCAACCAAAACCTTTTGGACGACTCGTTCGCGCTGAAGACGCTCGATGCGTTCGGGCGTCTCGACCTTGCGGCGTATCGGGCGGCCTACGAGAAATGGGAAGACCTTGACGCGCAACGCCGCGCCCTCGCTTCGTCGGAGACGGAGGATCTCGATTTCCTCCGCTTCCAAGTGTCCGAATTGGAGGAGGCCGCGCTCACCGACGAGGACGAGACGCTCTCGGAACGCCACGCGGCGGCCGCGCACGCGCAGGAGATCGTCGAGGAGGCGAACGAGGTGGCGCGGACGCTCGATTCCGAAGAGGGGGTTTTGAGTTTGCTCGCGTCGTTGCGGCCGCGTTTTGCGAGGATGGCGCGTCATTTCCCGAAGGCCGACGAGTGGGCGACGGAAGGGGAGGAACTCGCCCTCCGCGTCGAGGAGTTGTCACGCGACATCGCCCAAGAACTGACGAAACTGGACGGCGGCGAGGACGACCTTCAGGCGTTGGACGCGAGGCTCACCCTCGTCAACCGCCTCGCCCGCAAATACGCGCCGACCGTGTTGGAGGGCAAGATCGCCGCGCTCCTCAAGATTCTCAACGAGAAGAAGGCGAAACTCGACGCGGCGGATCACCGCGAGGAGACGTTGGCGCGACTGGAGAAGGAGGTCGCGGCGGCGCACGACGAACTGCTCGCGGCGGGGCGCGATCTCACCAAAGCGCGTCAGCGCGTGGCGAAGACGCTTGAAAAGAAGATGACCGCCTCGCTCCGCCACTTGGGCTTTTTGAAGTCGTCCTTCTCCGTCGTCTTCGAGGAATCGTCGCCCACGCGGTCGGGGCTTGATCACGCCGTTTTCTACTTTGAGCCCAACCCCGGCGAAAAGGCGCGGCCTTTGGCGCGGATCGCCTCGTCGGGCGAAATGGCGCGTGTCATGCTCGCGCTCAAAGTCGTCACGCTGTCGGACGGAAACGCGCTCTCCCCGGAGACGCTTGTCTTCGACGAGATCGACGCGAACATCGGCGGCGAGACGGGGCAAGTCGTCGGCGAGGAGATGCGCGCGCTCGCCCGGCGCAAGCAAGTCATCGCGATCACGCATTTGCCGCAGAGCGCGGTTTTCGCCTCGCGTCACATCGTGGTCTCGAAGTCGGTCGCGGGGGGGCGGACACGCGCCGAGGTGCGCGATGTCGCGGGCGAAGAGCGCATCGACGAGATTTCGCGCATGCTGGGCGGCGAGCACATCACGC
>CAVEND010000021.1:0-1296 GCA_963616865.1 Faecalibacterium prausnitzii
CGTCCGCCGAGGAGGTAGGGGAGGCGGGCGGTGTGGGCGTGGACGATGGGGCGGGAGATGTCGCGGTATTCGCCGGGGAAGAACGCGATGTGCTCGTCGGCGGCAGGGCCGTGCCAGTCCGCCGCGATGCGTTCCTTCGCCCAGTCGAGCGCGGCGAGGTAGGCGTGGCGGCGCGAACCGGGGATGACGGGCTTCACGAGCATGGCGACCTCGATGAGCGCGAAGACGGCGACGAGGACGGGGAAGGCGAACTTCGCGGGCGGGAACTTCGTGGCAGCGGCGCGGGAGAACGCGAGAACACCCCACGCCGTCCAGCCGAGCAGAAGAACGCCGGACTGGATGAAGTAGCGCTTTTCGGGCAGCCACACCGAGTCGCAGATTGCGCTCTGGAGGAAGACAAAGAGGAAGTTGACGAGGAAGACGGCGAGGACGAGGGCTTCCTTGCGCGTGAAAAGTCCCTTCGCGAGACGATAGACGATGGCGAGCGCGGCGATGGTGAGGAAGACGATCAAAGCCAAGCCCCCAGGTATTTGATGAAATGCGGCGAGGGGAGGAAGTGTCCCGTAAAGGCGTGGGTGAGGGCGACGACCGCCGCCGTGCCGCACGTCCAGGCGAAGACCGGGAGGGGCAGCGCGGCGAAGCGGCGGGCGAAAAGCGCCCACACGCACCAGCAGAAGACGAAGACCGACGCGATTGCGAAGCCGTAGGAGACGAGGGTGACGAGGATGAAGAGGCCGAGCGCGAACGCGGCGGACGAGCGGCGGAGGGCGCCGAGGCCGAGGAGCGCGAACGCGAGGCACTTGCCGGTGTCGCGCAAGCCGTCGAAAGCGTGGCGCGTGAAGTCGTCCGAAACAAAGAGGAGCGCGACGGCGGCCCAGGCGACGCGGCGGTCGCCAAAGAGGTCGCGGACGACGAGGAAGAGCGGCGGGGCAGAAAGTGCGACGAAGGCGAGGGAGACGAGCTGCGTGGCGGCGTCGCCGGGGAGGCCGGTCAGCGCGACGAGCGAGCCGCTGAGGACTTGGAAGAGGACGCCGAAGCGCGGATGGAAGGCGAGCGACCAGTCTCCGCACGCGAAATGGTCGGCCATCGGCGCGTAGCGCGCCGTCACGTCGGAGATGGTGACGGGGTAGAGGCAAAGGCAAAGGAAGCCGACCGCCAACCAGTAGAGGAGGGCGACGGCCCAGACTTTTTTGAGATTTGTGTCTATGTCTGTCGGTGGAGTGTTCAAGTGCATTGGTATTATATCATCCCCCCCCCCCCCCCCCCCCCCGGGGCGGTTCTTTTATTGGATAAATT
>CAVEND010000021.1:1306-9725 GCA_963616865.1 Faecalibacterium prausnitzii
CCCCCCCCCTGTCAAGGTGGCGTGTTTCATATGGTATAATGTGCGGCGATGAAAACGGCACTTTTGCATTACTGGCTGACGAACAAGCGCGGCGGCGAAAACGTCTTCCGCGAGATCTGCGGACTGTTCCCGGATGGCGACATCTTCACCCATGCCTACAACGCGAAGGTGATGGACGACTGGTTCGGTTCAAGGCGCATTGTGGAGTCGTTCATCGGGCGTCTCCCGTTCGCTCGCACGAAATGCCAGATCTACCTGCCGCTCATGCCGTGCGCGAGCCGCTCGCTTCAACTCGACGGCTACGACCTCATCGTTTCAAGCGAGTCGGGCCCCATCAAGGGCATCCGCAAGCCCACGGGCGCGACGCACGTCTGCTACTGCCACACGCCCATGCGCTACCTTTGGGACATGTTCGACGATTACTATCGCATGGCCGGGCTTGGCGGGAAGCTCGCGATGCGTGCGTTCCGCGACTACCTGCGGCGCGAAGACCTCAAGAGCGCGGAAAGCGTCGACCTCTTCATCGCCAACTCGCAGTTCGTCGCCGACCGCATCAAGCGCATCTACGGACGCGAGGCGAACGTCGTTCATCCGATGGTGGACTATGACTTTTTTGCGGCGGCGGACGGCGTGACGCGGGACGAGAAGGAGGAGGACTTCTATCTGCTCGCGGGGCAGCTTGTCGCCTACAAGCGGCCTGATCTCGCGGTTGCCACGTGCCTCAAGATGGGGCGTCGCCTCAAGGTCGTCGGGACGGGTGGCGAGATCGACCGCCTCAAGACCTTGGCGCAGGGGAGTCCGCTTGTCGAGTTCCTCGGTCGCGTCAGCCGCGAGGACTTGCGTCGCGCTTACGCGGAGGCCAGGGCTTTGCTCTTCCCGGGCATCGAGGACTTCGGCATCGTGCCGCTCGAAGCGCAAGCCGCCGGAACGCCTGTCATCGCGTTTGGTGTCGGCGGGGCGCGTGAGACGGTCGTCGACGGCGAGACGGGGCTTTTCTTCCGCGAGCCGTCCGTTGAATCGCTCTGCGCGGCGATGGAGACCTTCGAGGCGCGGACTTGGGATCCCGCCCGCGCCCGCGCGAACGCCGCGCGTTTCACGCCCAGTGCGTTCCGTCATGCGTTCAGGGTCGCGCTTGAAACAGTCCGCAGTCGCGCACCCTGAAATCAACCGCTTTTTTTTGCGCGGTGGCTCACGTCGTTTCAGCCGAAACGCGAGGGCACGGAGGGCGGAAGTCCTTGTCTGCGCACGCGGCGGACGCGAATGGACAACGCGGATGGAAGGCGCAGCCTTGTGGCCAGTTCCACGGCGGCGGGACAGTGCCGGGAATCTCCGTGAGTGGCGCGTCCTGCGGCGCGTCGAGGCGCGGGACGGCCGCGAGCAGCCCCTGCGTGTAGGGGTGGCGCGGATGCGCGAGGATGGTGCGCGCGGGGGCGGATTCGACGATCTCGCCCGCATACATGACGTGGACGTCCTTGGCGTAGCGGGCGACAAGTCCGAGGTTGTGCGTGATGAGGAGCGTCGCCATCTGCCGCTCGTCGGCGACGCGGCTGATGAGGTCGAGGACGTCGCGTTGCGTCGTGACATCGAGGGCCGTCGTCGGCTCGTCGGCGATGAGCAATTGCGGCTCTTGGGCGAGCGCCATGGCGATCATCACGCGCTGTTGCTGACCGCCGGAAAGTTCGCACGGATAGCGGTGCGCGACGTTCGCGCCCAAGCCGACGCCCGCGAGCAGCGTCTCGACCGTTGGCGGGCGCGTCGCGTGGCGGGGATACGCCTCCTCGATCTGGCGGCCGACGCGCATGACGGGGTTGAGGCTCTGCATCGGATTCTGGAAGATGTAGGCGATGCGCGGCTTGCCCGTGATCTCGCCCGAAATCCGCGCCCGCTCGACAAGCCCGCCCAAGGCGAGGGCGGTCAGGGACTTGCCGCAACCCGATTCCCCCACGAGCGCGACACGGCCGTTGGCGGGAATCGCGAGCGAGACGTCGCGCACGGGAACGGAGGTCTTGCCTTCGATCTTGAAGGCGATGCGCAGGTGGCGGACCTCAAGGAGCATCCGCTTGCCGCTCCGTCTTGGGTCTGCGCATGACGAGGTGGCTGACGAGGGCGTAGGCGAGCACGAGCGCCAGCGACGCGCCGATGACGGCGGGGAGGTGGTCGGAGGCCATTTTCGCGCCTTTCGTGCAGAGCTCCAAATAGGTGATGTCGCGCGCCGAATGGCCGAGGACGTAGCCGACGATGGCGAGGATCGCCGTCCAGATGCCCGCGCCCAAGGACGTGAAGACGGTGAAGGGCACGAACGGCATCCGCGCGATGCCCGCCGGGATCGAGATGAGCTGGCGGATGGCGGGGATCATGCGGCAGATGAAGGTCGTCGCCGCGCCATAGCGGTTGAAGAGTTCGCACGCCCGCTCCAGCGCGGCGGGTTTGAGGAAGAACCATTTGCCATATTTGAGGAGGAAGGGCTTGCCGACTTTCAGCGCGAGGAAGTAGTTGACGTAGGCCCCCGCGAGCGAGCCGAGGATGCCGACGACGATGGCCGCGCTCACGGCGAGAAGGCCGCTCTCGAAACCGAATTCGCCACGGGCGGCGAGAAAGCCGGCGGGGATCATCACGACTTCGGACGGGAAGGGGATGAAGGAGGATTCAATCGTCATGAAGACGAAAACGAAGACGAGCCCCCAGACGGGCGCGAGGGCGGCGAAGGTGTCCAAGTGGGCGGCGAGTGTTTCGATCATGTGTTGTTTTTCCGTGTGTGGCGTGGTGTGTTTAAGTCAAATGATTTGGAACTTCTTGTAGGCGGCGCGGTCCGCTTCCGTCGTGCCGCGGCACCAGGCGTGGACGATGGCCTTGGCGAGGGCGATGTCTTCCTCGCCGCGTGGTTGCGGCACGAGGCCGACGGGCCCGACGCGCCCCGCCTCCGGCGTCAGACACACGCTGCCCGGAAGATTGAGGCGGATGAGCGTCGCGTTCTCCTGTTCGTCGCGGCCGAGGATCAGCCCGGAGCCGCCCGGCAGGCGGAAGCGGCGGCCGACGCGCAACAACTCGATGAGGGCGCGGTTGGCGAAGCCCTCGTGGTCTTTCAAGTCGCGCAACTTTCGGGCGAACGCCTTTTCCGTCAACTTGCAGCCGCCGGCGGGCGAGGGGTAGTCGCGCAGGCCGAAGTGCTCGGCGAGCGCGATTTGGCGTGTGCGGGAGCGGCCGGAGATGTCGAGAAGTTTCTCGCGGTCGAGTTTCCCTTCCTCTTCAGGAATCGTGGGGGCGAGGAGCTTCGCGCTCAACGGGCGCACGAGGCGGCCCTGAAGCCCGGAGGCTTTCGCCACGATGGCGAGGGCTTGCGCGTTCTGGCTCATCGGCCGCTGGCCAAGAACCTCGCCCGTCGCCACGAAATCGAAGGAGAGTTCCCGCATCAGTTCGCCGGCGCGGCGGATCATCGCCGCGTGGCAGTCGATGCACGGGTTCATCGCGCCGCCGAAGCCGTGGGGCGGGTTGTCGAGAAGGGCGAGCTCGTCATCGAGAAAGTCAATGCGGCGCAGGTTGACGTTGAGCGCGGCGGCGGCTTTCGTCGCGTTCGCGTCGTCGAAAAAAGGCGTGACGAATGTGACGGCCTCGACCTCCGCGCCCGCCGACTGCAACACGCGAACCGCCAGCTGGCTGTCCAGCCCCCCGCTCATCAAAACAAATCCCTTGCATGCCATGGTCGGCACATTATACCAAATTTCGCGACCCTCTTATGGTATAATACTTGAAAAAAGAAAACCATGACCTCTCTCGCGCACCAGATTCTGAAAGATTCGGGCCTCTATTCCGACGAGGCGCTTTCCCGCATCGAATCGCAGCGCGCGGCGAACCCCGGCATGGGTCTCGCCGAGGCGGCCGTCAAGTTCGGCGGCGCGGGGGAGGCGGATTTCCTCGCGGCCGTCGGGCGCGTTTTGGGGCTGGAGGTCGTCGACCTTGAGAAGGCGAACCCGTCGCCGGAGGCGTTGCAGAAACTCCCCGCGTCCGTCGTCTACCAGTTCAACGTCCTGCCGTTCCGCGTGACGGAGTCAAGCCTCACGGTCGTCACGTTCGACCCGTTCGAGACGCGCGCGGCGGACAGCCTGCCGCTCTTGACGTCGTGCCGCGTCGAGACCGCGCTCGCCACGCGGGAAAGCGTCGAGAAGGCCATCAAGAAGTTCTACGGCGTCGGCGCGGAGGCCATCGAGAAGATGCTGGAGGACGGCCGCTACGACATGGGCGACGACATCGGCACCTTGACGAAGATCGACGTCAGCGAGATGGGCGAGGAGGCCTCCATCGTCCGCTTCGTGAACCAAGTCATCGCCGAGGCCGACCGCCAGGGCGCGACGGACATCCACATCGAGCCGCAGGAGACGGAGCTCAGGATCCGCTACCGCATCGACGGCATGCTCCACAAGGTGGACGTCCCGCCGCAGTTGAACCGCCTCAAGAACGCCATCATCTCGCGCATCAAGGTGATGGCGAACCTCGACATCGCCGAGAAGCGTTTGCCGATGGACGGGCGCATCGGCATCCGCCTCTCGGGGCAGGACATCGACATCCGCGTCTCGACGATGCCCTCCGCCTACGGCGAGTCCGTCTCGCTGCGCTTGCTCGCGAAGAGCGGCAGCTTCGTGAAGATGCGGGACTTGGGCTTCAACGCGCGCGACTTCGCCGTCGTCGAGAAGATCATCCACCGCCCGAACGGCATCTTCCTCGTGACGGGGCCCACGGGCTCCGGCAAATCGACCTCGCTTTACTCGTTCCTCTCCGAAGTCAACAAGATGGACGTCCGCATCATGACGGCGGAGGACCCCATCGAATACCACATGGCGGGCGTCAACCAAGTCCAGATGCAGGCGGAGATCGGCATGACGTTCGCGCGGGCGTTGCGCGCGTTCCTGCGCCAGGACCCCGACATCATCATGGTCGGCGAAATCCGCGACCGCGAGACGGCGGAGATCGCCACCAACGCCTCGATGACGGGGCATCTTGTTTTCTCGACGCTGCACACGAACGACGCGGCCGGCGCCTTCCCGCGCCTCATCGACATGGGCGTCGAGCCGTTCTTGATCGCGTCCGCCGTCGCGGGCGTGATGGGCCAGCGCCTCTGCCGCCGCCTCTGCCCGGATTGCCGTCGCGAGGCCCCGCTCGACATGAAGTATTACACGCTTTCAACGCCGCCGAAGAAGCAGACGGTGTTCGAGAAGGTCGGGTGCGAGAAGTGCGCGAAGACGGGCTACAAGGGACGCCGCGCCCTCTTCGAGGTGTTGGAGGTTGACGAGGAGATCGAGGGGGCCATCGTCCGGCGCGAGAACGCGACGCAAATCCGCAACCTCGCGCTCGCGAAGGGGATGCGGACGCTCCGCGAGGATGGCTGGGACAAGATTTTCGACGGCGTCACGTCGGTCTCGGAAGTTTTGCGCGTCACGGAAGAATCGTGAACTTGCGTCCTTTGAAATGTGGTATAATACGCCACTTGTTCGCGTCGGGGTCCTGTAGCTCATCTGGACAGAGCAGCTGCCTTCTAAGCAGCGGGTAGTGGGTTCGAGTCCCGCCAGGACCGCCATATTTTAAGGATCTTCTAAAATCATGCTTTACGATCTTGCGGAATGTTTGAAGAGCGTTTGGGGGCCTTTCCGGCTCCTGCAATCGCACGCGCTTTTGTTGGCGGGCGGCGCGTTTTCGGCCGCCTTGCTGACGTGGATTTTCCTGCCGCGCCTGTTGCGCGGCTTGCCCCGCGACCGGGGCAAGGCGTTGTGCCGCGACATGGACGGACTTCAATCGGCGGGCAAGCCGACGGGCGCGGGGCTTGTCGTCTCGCTCATCTGCCTGCCCCTCGTCTTCCTGTTCGCGCCCCTCCGCTTCTGGGACGGCGCGGCCGTCCTCTCGCTTTACGCGGCGATGGCCTTCGGCTTCCTCGATGACCGCGCCACGCACCCCTGGGGGGAGTTGAAGAAAGGCCTCCTCGACGCCGTCGTCTCCATCGCCCTCGCCACGTTCATCTTCCTCGGCCACGCCGAGCGGGCGGACGGGTCGGACGCGCTCGTCATGGTTCAGTGGCTGCCGTTCGTCAAGACGGTTTGGCTCGCGCCGTGGTATCTCTACATCCCGCTCGCGACGTTCGTCCTGTGGTTCACCATGAACGCGACGAACTGCTCCGACGGCGTGGACGGCCTCGCGGGAACGCTGACGATCCTGACGCTCGTCATGCTCGCCGTCATCCTCTACGTCGTCGTGGGCTACCGGCCCGTCGCGCACTACTTCCTCATCCCCGCCATCCCCGGCGCGGCCGCGTGGGCAATCGTCGTGATGGTCGTCGCGGGCGGCTTCGGCGGCTACCTGTGGTATAACGCCGAGCCGTCGCGCCTCTTGATGGGCGACGCGGGCTCGCGCTTCCTGGGCCTGCTCGTGGCGGGGGCGTCCCTGATGACGGGCAACATCCTCTTCGTCCTCGCGCTCTCGCCCGTCGTCCTCGTGAACGGCGGGGCGGGGCTTGGGAAACTCGTCCTCCTGCGCCTCGCGAAACGGTGCGGGTTCTCCATCGGCGAGGACAGCGTGATCCGCCGCGTCCGCTTCCCGCTCCACGACCACTGCAAGAAGAGCCTCGGCTGGTCGAACGCGCAAGTTCTGATGCGCTTCGTCCTCCTGCAGATGATCCTCATGCCGCTGCTCCTCTTGATCCTCCTCAAGGTGCGCTGATGGCGGCGGGCTTCTCCGAGCGTGTTCTCGACGAGATCAAGTCGCGGATCGACTTGGCGGACTTGATCGCGTCCTACGGCGTGTCGGTGCGCACGGCGGGGTCGTCCAAGAAAGCGTGCTGTCCGTTCCACCACGAGAAGACGCCGTCCTTCCACATCAACGAGGCCAAGGGCTTCTACCACTGCTTCGGTTGCGGCGAGTCGGGCGACGCGATCTCGTTCGTCATGAAGATGGAGTCGCTTCCGTTCGTCGAGGCCGTCGAGAAACTGGCGCAACGCGCGGGCGTGACGCTTGAACGCGCCGAGGACCCGGACGCGCTCCGCCGGACGCGCCTCTTCGCGCTGTTGGCGGAGTTGGCGCAGTTCTACCACCGCTGCCTCCTCTCGGCGAAGGAGGGGGAGCGGGCGCGGGCGTATGTGGGCGAACGCGCCCTCGACGGGGCGGTCGCCGAGAAGTATCTCATCGGCTACGCGCCCGTGGGCATCCGCAACATCCGCGTCTGGGCGAAGAAGTATGGCTACTCGGACGAGGAACTTGAGGCCGCCGGCGTCGTCAAACTCTCCGACCGGCCGGGCGACGCGGGCTTCCACCGCTTCGGGGGGCGGCTCGTCTTCCCGATCTGCGACTCGCGCGCGCGCATCGCGGGCTTTTCGGCGCGGCAGCTCGTTCCCTCGAAGAGATCCGGCAAGTATGTGAACTCGCCGGAGACGCTCGTTTTCAAGAAGTCGAAAGTCCTCTACGGCTTCGACAAGGCCGCGACGGCCATCGCGAAGAATCCGCATCACGAGGCCCTTGTCTGCGAGGGGCAGATCGACTGCATCCGTTTGCAGACGTCCGGCTTCCCGAACGCCGTCGCGGGGCAGGGGACGGCGTTCACGGCCGAACACGCGCACCTTTTGAAGAAAGTCGCCGACCAGGTCGTCCTCGTCTACGACGACGACGCGGCCGGCCACAAGGCGACCTTGAAGACCGCGCGGCTCTGCCTCTCGGCGGAATTGCCCGTGCGCGTCGTCTCCCTGCCCGACGGACACGACCCCGACTCGTTTTTGCGTGCGCACGCGGCGGACGATTTCAGGAAACTTCTGGAGAAGCCAGAGTCGATCATGGCGTTTCAGGTTCGCGTGGCGCGGGAAGGGGAGACCCTGCCCGATTCCGTCGACGCGGTCAACCGCGTGGCGAAAGAAGTTCTCACAACCATCGCCTCGTGTCCGCAGCCCGTGTTGCGCGCGACGATGCTCAAAGAAAGCGCGCGCCTCCTCTCGCTTCCCTACGCCGCGCTCGACGAGGAACTTCAAAAGGTCAGCGTGGACGCGCCAAAAACCCTTCCGGCGGACGAGGAGGAGGTCGTGTTCCCCGTGGAGGATGGGCCGACGGTTGACGAGGGCGGCGAGGCGTCCGCGTCGTTGCCGCCGCCGCCCGCCGAAACGGCGTTTTGCGAGTTCCTTCTCCGCTGCGAGCGTCTGCCCGAGGCGAAGGGCGTGGGGCAACTAATCGAGGAGTGCTTGCCTCCGTGCGTTTTCGCGCATCCCTTCACGGGCGCGTTCGTCAAGACGTGGTGCGCCGAGGCGGCGGGGTCGGACGACTTGATCGCGCCGTGGAGCGAGACGCTGCCCCCGGATTTCCGCGCGCTCTTTGACGCGCTCCTGACGGCGCCGGACAAGACGCAGGCGAGCGCCCGCGATGTCGTGGATCTCGCGCAGGACTTCGTGCGGACGCT
>CAVEND010000022.1:0-9642 GCA_963616865.1 Faecalibacterium prausnitzii
CATCACGTTCGCAACGTGGGGGTCGAGAGTTCGAATCTCTTCTTCTCCACCAGTCGATGAGGAAATCAAGTGGATTTCACTTGATTTCATTGTTTTCGCCTCACGCGAGCGCACCCGTCACGTCCGCCACGCGGGAGAAGTTGTGGCGTTCGCAATAGGCCACCAGCCCCGCGTGGATTTCCGCGACGACGTTCGGGTTCGTGAAGAGCGCACTGCCCACCGCCACCGCGTTCGCGCCCGCCAGCATGAGTTCGATGGCCTCCTCCGCCCCGTAGACGCCGCCCATCGCGAGGATCGGGAGCGTCGTCGCCCGCCGCGCCTCGTAAACGACCTTGACGGCGACCGGGTGGATGCCGCGCCCCGAGAGGCCGCCCGAGCCGTGTTCGAGGTAGGGGCGGCGGGATTCGATGTCGATGACCATCGCGGGGATCGTGTTGATGAGCGAGAGCGCGTCCGCGCCCGCCTCCTCGCACGCTTTCGCGAACGGCGCGATGGAGGGAACGTTGGGGGCGAGCTTCACGAAGAGGGGCCGCGTCGTCGCTTTCCGCACGGCGGAGACGACCGTCGAAAGGATGCGCTCGTCCTGACCGAACGTGTGCCCGCCCGCTTCGACGTTCGGGCAGGAGACGTTCATCTCGATGGCGTCAACCTTGTCGCCGAGACGCGCGGCGACTTGGGCATACTCCTCGACCGTCGTTCCCCAGATGTTCGCGATGAGCGGCACCTTCACGAGCTGGCGGTAAAGCGGCACGGTGACGGCGAGGAAATGCTCGACGCCCGTTCCCTGAAGGCCAATCGCGTTGACGAGGCCGCCGAAGACCTCCTTGTGGCGCGGCATCCCGTTGCCCGCCCACGGCACGAGGCGGATGCCCTTGGCGGTGATCGCGCCCAGTTTCGAGTAGTCGACGAACGGCAGGTATTCCGTCCCGTAGCCGAACGTGCCGCTCGCCGTCACGAGGGGCGAGGCGAGCGAAAGCCCCGCGAGATTGACGCGCATGTCTACCATACCAAATCCTCCGCCTTGAAAACAGGGCCTTCGACACAGCAGCGCGAGAAGCCGCGCACCGTCTTTTGGACGCACGCATAGCAGGCCCCCACGCCGCAAATCATGTGGCGATCCATCGAGATGAAGCCGGGCGCACCGAGCGACACCGCCCGCTCGGCGGCGGCCTTCAAGAGGCCGTCGGGCCCGCAGACGAAAAGCGCGAAAGCCGTTCCTGCCGCGCGCAACCGGCCGATCTCCTCGTCGAGCGGCACGGTGACGAAGCCTTGGACGCCGAACGAACCATCGTTTGTCGCGGCCACCGTCTCGACACCAAGCGCGGCGAAGCGGTCGAGGCAGAGCAAGTCGTCCCGCGTCCGCCCGCCGACGAAGAGTTTCCCCTTCTTCAGTTTCCGCGCCAAAAAGTAAAGCGGGGCGACGCCGTAGCCGCCGCCGACGAAGAGGGGCTCGCCCGCGACATCCGTGGGGAAGCCATGCCCCAAGGGCCCCATCACGTCGAGCGCGTCGCCCTCGCGCACCGTGGCGAGTTCCGCCGTGCCGCGCCCGACGACTTTGTAGAGGAGTTCCAAGCGGCCGTCCTCGGCGTTGAAAATGGAAAACGGCCGCCGCAGGGCGCTCGCCTCAAGCGACGGGACGCGGACGTGGACGAACTGCCCCGGCTCGGCCGCCGAGGCGATCTCCGGCGCGTCGAGAACGAGGTGGAAATACCCCGAACCGACGCTGGTGTGTTTGAGAACCTGTGCCATGCTCCTCCTTCTAAACGAGATGTTGGCGGATCGTCTTGAGCGCCCGCCACATGTCTTCCTTGATTTTCCTGAGCGCCGGCGAGACCGTCGAAAAGCGCACGATCTCCTCGGGCGACTTGACGAGCAACGCCTCGACGCCCTTGGGCGTGCGAAACCAAGTGTTCTCCTCCACGGCGACACGCGGCAAAAACTTCCGCAGCGTCGTCTGGCCGAGGAAGATGTAGAGCCGCGCTTTCGGGAGCGGCTTTTCGATGGCGATGGGGCTTCTGTCAAGATCAGACCCCAAGGCGACGATGATCTTGCCCATCATCGCCACGGACTTTTCCGAGAGAGGCCCATCGTGAATGAATGCGAAATCAACGGTGGCCGATGGCGCGTGGGACGAGTTCGGCGTTTCAGTGCGCGTCGCGGCCGCCGAGCCGACAGACGCTTTCGCAACAGGGCGAGACGGCACTTTCGGAGCGGGGGGCGGTGTTTTCGTCGCCTTTGGAGACGGTTTCAACGCCTCCAAAAGCGACGGATCGACCTCGACCTCCTCAACGCCCAATTCGCGCTCGAGGGCGAGAAAATCCTCCAGCCCGTCGAGCACGAACGAAAGCGCGTCAAGAGTCACGGCTTCTTGTTGTAGCCGTAGGGGTTCTTCCGCTGCCAACGCCACGCATCCTCGCACATCTCGGCGATGCCGCGCGTCGCCGTCCAGCCAAGTTCCTCCTTCGCGAGCGAGGGGTCGGCCCAGCACTCGGCGATGTCGCCGGGGCGGCGCGGGCAGATCTTGTAGGCGACGGTCTTGCCCGACGCTTGCTCGAACGCCTTGACGACCTGGAGGACGGAATAGCCCTTGCCCGTGCCGAGGTTGTAGATCTTCAGCCCAAGGCGCGGCGTCTTCTCGATCTTCTCAATCGCCTTCAGGTGCCCCAGCGCGAGATCGACGACGTGGATGTAGTCGCGGATGCCCGTCCCGTCCGGCGTGGGATAGTCGTTGCCGAAGACGTTCAGCTCCGGGCGGCGGCCGATGGCGACTTGCGCGACGTAGGGGAGAAGGTTGTTCGGGATGCCCGCCGGATCCTCGCCGATGAGGCCCGACTTGTGGGCGCCAATCGGATTGAAGTAGCGCAGGAGGATGACGTTCCAGTCGGGGTCCGCCTTTTGGACGTCCTTGAAGACCTGCTCCATCATGAGCTTCGTCCAGCCGTAGGGGTTCGTGCAACCGGGCGTGGGGAAGTCCTCGCGGATCGGCACGGACTTGGGGTCGCCGTAGACCGTCGCCGACGACGAGAAGACGATGTTCTTGCAGTTGTGCGCGGCGAGGCACTTCAACAGCGTGAACGTGCCGCCGAGGTTGTTGGCGTAGTATTTGAGCGGGATCTTCGTCGACTCGCCCACGGCCTTCAAGGCGGCGAAGTGGATCGTCGCGTCAACCGGCGCCTCCTTGTCGAGGATCGCGTTGAGCTTCTTTTCGTCGCGGATGTCGGCCTTGTAAAAGGTCACGTCCTTGCCCGTGATCTTCTTGACGCGCGTCAGCGACTTCCGCGACGAATTGCACAGGTTGTCGACGACGACGACTTCGTGTCCGGCGTTGAGCAGTTCAACGACGGTGTGGCTGCCGATGAATCCGGCACCGCCTGTGACGAGAATCTTCATGACTTTTCCTCCTGATTAACCGTTTTGCCGTTCAAAGTCCTTCATGAACGCGACGAGAGCCTCCACGCCCGCCTTCGGGAAGGCGTTGTAGATCGACGCCCGAAGCCCGCCCACGGAGCGGTGGCCTTTGAGCGACGAGAAGCCCGCCTTCCCCGCCTCGTCGAGGAACTTCTTCTCCAACGCTTCGTCGCCGCCCTTGATGCGCCACGTGACGTTCATGTTCGAGCGGCATTCGGGCAAGGCCGTCCCCGTCCAGAACGCGCTCGCGTCAATCGCGTCGTAGAGGAGCTTCGCCTTCTCGGCGTTGAGCGCGAAGAGGTTTTCCTTGCCCATCTTCTTCACCCACTTCATCGTCTCGCCGAAGACGTAGATCGCCCACGTGGGCGGCGTGTTGTAAAGCGAGTCGTTGTCGACGAACGTGCGGTATTGGAGCATCGTCGGAATGTCCTTGGAGCCCTTCTCGGCGAGCTCCTTGCGGATCGCGACGACCGCCATGCCGGCGGGGCCCAGGTTCTTCTGCGCACCCGCGTAGAAAAGGTCGAACTTGTTGTAGTCGCGTTCGCAGCTGAGAATGTCCGAGGACATGTCGCAGATGAGCGGGGCCTTCTTCGCCGGGAACGCGCGCAACTCCGTCCCCGCGATTGTCTCGTTCGAGCAGAGGTGGTGGTAGGCGGCCCCCTCCGTGAGACACCACTCGTCCGCGCGCGGCATCCGCGTCGGGATGTCCTTGGCGCAATCGCACGCGACGTGGCACGTGGCCCCGCGCAGAGACGCGACCTTCTCGCCCTCCTTCAACGCCTTCGACGACCAAGAGCCCTCCTTCGCGTAATCGGCGCAGGCCCCGGCCCCAAGGAAGTTCATCGGGATCATGGCGAACTGCATGGACGCGCCGCCTTGGATGAAGCAGACCGACCAGTCGTCGTTGAGGCCGCAGAGTTCCTTGAAGGTGGCGATGGCCTCTTGGTGGATGGCGTCGTAGATTTTGCCGCGATGGCTCATCTCCATCACCGACATGCCGGATGCGTGGAAATCCACGAGGTCTTGCTGAACGCTCTGCAAGACCTCCAGTGGCAGAATGGCGGGACCCGCCGAAAAGTTGTAGGCTCGTGACATAATGAAGCCATTATACCATATTTTGGAACTCAAAACCGCCCTTGCTCGCGGAAGCGGAGGTTGCGCAACGCCTTCTTGTAGGCGATCTGCGCACGGGGGTCGGCGAGGGTGCGGAGCGTTTCCGCGTTGCGCCGCGTGAGGAAGTCGTTCCCCCAGCCGCCGTCGGCCCGCTGCGTCTCGATCATCTCCCGCGCCGTCAGGTGGTATTCCTTGGCGCCATACCGAGGGTTCTCCCCCTTCGGCCGAAACGCGAAAAGCCCCGCCGCCAGCAGAACGCCGCCCACGGAGGCCGCCGCGAGGAACGCCCGCCACGCGGGGCGGCGCGGCGCGTAGCCCGGCGCTTTTTTGAGACGGCGGACGAGAGCCTCGTAGTCGGGGCCCAGCTCATCCAAGGTGGCTCGAAGGTCTTTTGTCATCGAATATCTCCTTCAACTTTTTGAGCGCGTAATGCATCCGCGACTTGACCGTCCCCACGGGGATGGAGAGGATGTCCGAAATCTCCGCATACGGGAGATCCTGAAAAACGCCCAGCTCCACCACCTCGCGCAACGTCCTCGGCAACCGCGCCAACGCCCAGCGAACGTCGTCCCGCGCCCCTCGGTTGTCGGGCGTCGTCTCGACGGGTCGCTCGCGCATCCAGCTCCGCTCGCGCTGTTCGCGCCGCGCCGACCGCCGCAAGGCGTCGATGCGGACTTGCCGCGCCATCAGGAACAGGAAGGTCGAGAGCTTCGCCGAGGGACGGTAGCGTCGGCGGTAGCGCCAAAGCCGCAGATACGTCTCCTGCAGGAGATCCTCGCACTCACTTGTTTGAACGCCCTGGCGGTAGAAGAAGTTCAAGAGTTTCCTCTCGAACTTTCTCGCCTCCACGAGAAGCGCCTGCTCCGCGTCCATGGCGGATCAACTCACGTCTTCGCGGAGACGGCGTCCTTGAGGGCCTTGACCTCGGCTTTGAGTTTCGCGACCATCTTCGGCAGAAGCAACCGCGCGCCAAACTCCTTCATCGTCTCGGCCGGTGCGCCAATGACGTAGGGCTTCGACCCGTCGAGCGACTGCGAGACGCCCGCCTGGGGCCCCACCTGCACGCCGTCCGCGATCTTGATGTGACCCGAAATGCCCGCCTGCGCCCAAATGAGGCACCCCGCGCCGATCTCCGTCGATCCCGCGACGCCCGACTGCGCGATCAAGCCCGAATAGCCCTTGATCTTCACGTTGTGGCCGATCTGGACGAGGTTGTCGATCTTCGTCATGGGGCCCACGTAAGTCCGCCCGATGCGCGCGCGGTCGATGGTCGTGTTCGAGCCGATCTCAACGTCGTCGCCGATCTCGACGACGCCGAGCTGCGGAATCTTCTCGATGAAGACGGAACCGTCCTCGCGGCGGCCGTTGACGAAGCCGTAGCCGTCGCCGCCCAAGCGGACGCCGCAGTGGAGGATGCAGTTCTTGCCGACGCGCGTCCCCTCGCGGAGCGTGACCTGCGGGTAGATGTGCGTTCCCGCGCCGACGCGGCAGTTCTCGCCGATGAAGACCTGCGCCTCGATGACGGCGTTCTCGCCGATCTCAGCGCCCTTCTCGATGACCGTGTGCGCCCCGATGTGGACGCCCGCGCCAATCTTGACGGTGGGGTCGATGACGGCCGTCGGATGGACGCCCTGCGGCCGCGCCGGCTCGGCGGGCGCGAAGAGACGCGCCGCCGCCATGCAGGCGTGGTCGGGGTCGGCGACGCGGATCATCGCGCAGGGGGCCCCGTGCGACCAGTCGGTCGGCACGAGGACGGCGGAGGCTTTCGTCGCCGCGACTTGGGCGACGTGCTTGGGGTCCTTGCAGAAGCTCAAATCTCCCGCACGCGCCTCCCACAGCCCCGCGCACGCGGTCAGCTCGACATCCTCGCCCTCCAACGCGCCATTGAGGACGCGGCACAGTTCGCTCGCCTTCATGGCCTCACTCCTTCTCGCTCTCGACCGCCTTGGGGTCGACGCCCATCTCCTTCAAGAGCGCGGGCGTGACGTCGAACGAGTCCTTGGCGTAGACGGCCGCCGTCGCGTCGAGGATGAGGTCGTAGCCCTCCTTCTCGGCGAACGCTTTCATCCGCGCGCGCAAGTCGTCGGTCGTCGCCTTCGTGAGCCGCGCGCGATCCTCCTGCAATTCTTGGTTCGAGCGGATGACCTCGGCGCGGTAACGCTGCTCGATTTGGATGAGTTGCTGCTGGATCTCCTGGATGCGCTTCTCGGCGTCGGCCTTCGCCTTGTCGTTGAGCATGGGGTTGCGCATCTCGTCGATGAGCTTCTTGCCCTCGTCCTGAAGGGCCTCCCCCTCGGACTTGATCGCGTCCGTCTTCTTCTGGAGGTCGCGGCTCTTCGTCTCCATGAACTTCTCGTTGCGGGCGTAGTCGGGGTGGTGGCGGACGAGGAGGAGGAGGTCGGCCGTCGCCACCTTCAACTCGGCGTGGGCGAGGCAGGGCGCGAGGGCGAGGACAAAGAGGAGTTTTTTCATGTGTGTTTTCCTTCGTTTAGAAATCGTAGCCGACCGTGAAGGAGAAGACCTCCTTCTCCGCGTGGTCGGGCTTCTCAATCGGCGTCGCGAAATCGAGGCGGATCGGGAACATGGGGATGTCGAGGCGCAGCCCGACGCCCGCCGTCCAGGCGAACGTGTCGGAGAAGTCCGCGTCGAAGTCGTTCTCCCCGACGGAGCCCGCGTCCGTGAAGACGGCGACGCGCAGCATCTTCACGATGGGGATCGTGTATTCGAACGTCCCGCAAATGAGCGTCTGCCCGCCCCACGGCGCGTAGTCCGAGTCCGACCAGCCCCCGCCCTCGCTCACGCGGCGGACGAACGGCGAGACGTGGCGGTATTCAAGGCCGCGGATCGACTTGGGCCCGCCCAAGAAGAGGCGGTTGTAGACGGGGACGTCCTCGTCGAAGCCGTCCATCGTCTCCGCCCGGAAGGCGAACATCAAGACGTGGTTGAGGCGTTTGAAGAGCGGCCAGTAGTGGCGGTGGTTGATGCCGAGTTTCCAATACTGGTTGTCCCCGGCGGGCGCCACGTCCGCGAAGACCTTGGTTCGAAAGCCGCGCGTCGGCATGCGGAAACTGTCACGCGCGTCCTTCGTCCAGAAGATGTGGACGACAGGCTCGAAGGCGTCGGAGTGCTCGCGCTCCTCCTCCGTGAACGAGACGGCCTTGCCGTCCTTCGTCTGGTAGAGGCCCGAGTCCACGTCGTCCATCTCGATGAACTCGCCGGAGAGGCCGACGCCGAGGCGGCCGAACGAGTTCCACGTCGGCCAGAACTTGACGGGGTAGGAGAGCGAGACCTGCCCGCCCGAGCGGATGAGGTCGTATTGGTCATACCAGCGCAGGCGGCGGTAGAGGTCGACGGAGAGCTCCAGCATGCGGTCGAGGAAGTAAGGCTCGACGACGCCGAGCTCCGCCGACTGGTAGCGGGGGCCCCACGCGACATACGCACGCCCCTTCTGCCCCGCGCCACGGAAGAGCTTCGACGGCGCGAAGAGGTCGAAGTTGTTTTGGTTGACCTCGGCCGACACGTAGACGGAGTCGACGCTCGACGCGCCGATGCCCACCATGAAGGAGCCCGTGTTCTGCTCCGCGACTTCGTAAACGAGGTCGCGATATTCCGCGCCCGACTCGTCAGGCTCCAGCCCCGTCGGCTCCAGCGTGTAGTTGACGCGGGAGAAGTAGCCCAAGTTCTCCAAGCGGCGCTTCGAGCGCTGGGCGCGATCCTCAAGCATGCGGTCGCCGGGGCCCAAGGCGATCTCGCGGCGGATGACGCGGTCTTTCGTGTAGTCGTTGCCACGGATCTTCACGTCGCGCAAAACGACGGGGACGCCCTCGGTGACGGCGAACACGAGGTCGATGACGTCCGCGCCCTTCGCGCTCGGAATGAGGCGGACCTCGACGCGCGTGTCGGCGAGCCCCTTGTCGCCCGACCCGACGGCGACCTTGATCTGATCGGCCACCTCGTCCAAGAGCGTCTGCGTCGCGAGCGCGCCGGGGATGGGCCAGTCGCATTTCGCCTTGACGTCCTCGGGGTGATACGTCGTCACGCCCGTGAGCGTCGCCTTGCCGACGCGGTAGCAGGGGCCCTCGTCCACGGTGTAGACGAGCGACGCCTTGCCGTCCTCCGTGGGGACGAGTTCGGGGCCCGTCACACGCGCGTCCAAGTAGGCGTGGCGGCGGTAGACCTCGACGAGTTTGTCGCACGACTGCGCCCGCTCGTCCGCCGTCATGGGCGCGTCGGTGAACCAGCCCCAGGGGTTCCACCACGGGTAGTCGTTGATCGCCTCGCGCAACTCCACCGCGTCGAACGAACCCTCCGGGATCTCGAAGAGCGGGTTCGCCTGGCGGTCGAAGACGGACGACTCCACCGCGTGATCCGCCCCCTTGAAGACGACCGCGCCCGTCTTGCGCCGCGCCCCCTCGTCCACGAGGAAGGCGATGGAGGCCTGGTTGCCGGCGACGAGCGTGACGCGCGGCGTCACCTTCGCGTCGGTGAACGCCTTCTTCTGATACGCGAGGCGGACGCGCGCGGCGGCGGCGGCGAGGTCGGCCTCGCCGTAGAGGAGGCCATCCTTCAAGGCGGCCTCCTTGGCGACCTTCGACTCGGAGAAGAAGTCCGCCCCCTCCACGACGAGCGGCGGCAGGAAGCGCACCTTGCGCTTCACGTAGAAGACGACCTCGATGCCCTCCGGGCGCTGGTTCGCGTCGGCGGAGATCGCCTCGAACTCGCCCGCGTCCTCCAGGGCGTGGACGTCACGCGAGAGGACGACGGGGCTGTAGTCGTCGCCCGCCTTCGTCTGGCAGCGCGTCAGGACGGAACTCAAATCGCCGCCAAAGCCGTCAAGAGCCTTGACCTTGACCTCCGAGACGGGCGTCGCCGACGCGAGAGACGCCATGAGAAAAGCGAAAAGCGCAACCTGTGTTTTCATAGCCGTATATTTTACCATATTTTCGCGTCAGAACATGAGACACTTTACAATTCGTGAAGATTCGTGGCTAACAAAAAGAGACCCGCACTTTTCCACTTTTCCACTCTTCCACTTTTCCACTTTTCAACATCGACGGCGGTAGTGTGGGCTGTCGCCGCGTCCACGGTCGATTGTTTCGCCGATGGCGAGAAGCCGCCGCT